>DASYVZ010000470.1:0-23677 GCA_035936515.1 Solirubrobacteraceae bacterium
GTGCGCGATCACGACCGCGGTGCGCCCGGCGAGCAGCCGCTTCAGCCCGCCCTCGATCCGGGCCTCGGTGTGCAGGTCGACGTTCGAGGTGGCCTCGTCGAGGATCAGGATCCGCGGGTCGGCCGCGAGCGCGCGGGCGAAAGCCACGAGCTGGCGCTGCCCGGCGGAGAGCTGCGTACCGCGCTCGCCGACCGGCGTGTCGTAGCCGTGCTCGAGGCCCATGATGAACTCGTCGGCGCCGACGGCGTTCGCGGCGGCGCGGATCTGCTCGCGGGTGGCGTCCGGGCGGCCGAAGGCGATGTTCTCGGCGATCGTGCCGCTGAACAAGAAGCCCTCCTGCGGAACGACGCCGAGCTGGCGGCGCAGCGATGCCTGCGTGACGCTCCGCAGGTCGTGGCCGTCGACGAGCACGGCGCCGCGGGTCGGGTCATAGAAGCGCGCGACGAGCTTGGCGATCGTCGACTTGCCGGCGCCCGTCGCGCCGACGAGCGCGACCGTCTGTCCCGGCGGGATCTTCAGCGAGAGGTCCTGCAGCGCCCAGACCCCGTCGTCGCCCTCCCCGTAGCGGAAGCTCACGTCGCGCAGCTCGATCTCTCCGCGCAGGCGGCCGAGCTCGATGGCGTCGGGGGCGTCGACGAGGTCGGGCTGCTCGTCGAGCAGGTCGAAGATCTTGTCGAGGGCGGCCATGCCGGCCTGGTAGGTCGTGTAGAGCTGCGAGAGCTGCTGGATCGGGTCGAAGAAGAGGTTCAGCGCGGCGACGAACGCGACGATGACCCCCACAGTCATGTCGCCCTGGATCGCCTGCATGCCGCCGTAGAGCAGGATCCCGACGGTCGCGATCGCGCTGAGCAGCTCGACCCCGGGGAAGTACGCCGCGTTGAGGTTTACGGTCGTCATGTTGACGTCGCGGTTGCGGTCGTTGAGCGCGCGAAAGCGACTGATGTGGTGCGGCTCCTGGCTGAAGGAGCGCACGACCCGGATGCCCGACAGCGACTCCTGCAGGTAGGCGGTTATTGAGCCGATCGCCTCGCGGGTGCGGGCGTAGGCGTCCGCCGAGGCGACGCGGAAGGCCAGCGAGGCGAGCGCCATGAGCGGGAAGATGAGGAACGTCAGCAGCGCGAGCTCGAGGTCCAGCCAGGCGAGGATCGCCATCGTCCCGATCAGCGTCAGCGTGCTCTGGAACAACGTCACGACGCTGTCGGTCACAAGCGTGTCGAGCGCCTGCACGTCGTTGGTCATCCGCGAGATGAGCTGGCCCGCCTGGCGGCGCTCGTAGAAGCCGACCGGCAGGGACTGCAGGTGGGCGAAGATCCTCAGCCGCAGATCCTGCAGCGCGCGCTGGCCGACCCAGCCGACGAGGTAGGTCTGCGCGTACGAGGCGCCCCAGAAGACGAGCGCGCTGAGCACGAACGCGCCGACGACGAGGTTGAGGGTCGCGATGTCGCCCTGCCGGATGCCGTCGTCGATCGCGAACTTGACGAGCGGGGGCGGAGCGAGCGTCGCCGCTGTCGCGGCGGCGAGCGCCACGAACATGAGGATGACCCGCTTGCGGTAGGGCCTCAGGAGCACGGCGAGCCCGCGCAGCTTGCGCCCGCGACCGCCGGTCTGGCGCAGGCGGCGGCGCAGCTCGGCCGTCGTGATCGGCCGCCCGTCATGCACGAGCTGGTCGCTGACCGCGTCGCGCGCGCCCGGTGCCTGCGGGGCCGAGCTCATAGCCCGGCCACCTCGGGCTCGGGTGCCTTGCGGGTGAGGAAGACCTGGTCGGGCAGGCCCTTCTCGACGATCTGCCGGTAGAACGGCGAACGCTCGAGCAGCTCGTCATGCGTGCCGCGGTCGATGAGCCGGCCGCCGTCGAGGACGGCGATCTCGTCGGCGAGGGCGATCGTCGAGAGACGGTGGGCGATCACGAACGTCGTGCGGCCCGCCATCGCCGCCTCGAGGCCGCGCTTGATCTCGCGCTCGGTCGAGGCGTCGATCGACGACGTCGCGTCGTCGAGGATGAGCACGCGCGGATCGGCGAGCAGGGCGCGGGCGATCGCGATGCGCTGGCGCTGACCGCCGCTGAGCGTCAGGCCGCGCTCGCCCACGCGCGTGTCGTAGCCGTCGGGCAGCCGGGTGATGAACTCGTGGGCCTGCGCGCGACGGGCGGCCTCCACGACCTCCTCGCGGGTTGCGTCCGCGCGCGCGTAGGCGATGTTCGCGTGCACGGTGTCGCTGAAGAGAAACGGGTCGTCGTTGACGACGGCGATCTGCGCGCGCAGGGTGCGCGGGTCGACGCTTCGCACGTCGGCGCCGTCCACGAGCACCGCGCCGGCGGTGGGGTCGTAAAGGCGCGGGATGAGCTGGACAAGGGTCGTCTTGCCTGCGCCGGTGGCGCCGACGAGGGCAAGCGTCGTGCCGGCTTCGACGGTCAGCGAGACGTCGCGCAGCGCGGGCTGAGCGACGCCGTCTGCGTCCGCGCCGTAGGCGAGCGTGACGTCGCGCAGCTCGACGCGCCCCGCACCCTCCGGCAGCGGTTTGGCGTCGGGGGCTGCGGCGATCCGCGGCTCGCGGTCCAGCAGCTCGAACAGCCGCGCGCCCGAGGCGGTGGCGCGCTGGGCGAGGCCGAGCGTCCAGCCCAGCGTGCGGACCGGCGCCAGCAGCATGAGCAGATAGCCGTAGAACGCCGCGAACTCTCCGAGGGTCAGGCTGCCGTTGACGACCATCCGGCCGCCGACGAGCAGCAGCGCCGCGAGCCCGAGCTGGGGCAGGAAGCCGATGAACGGGTTGTAGAACGCGCGTAGCCGCGTGGCGATCATCGACTGCGTGAAAACACGGCCGACGCTGCGGCCGAAGCGCTGCTGGCGCTGCTCCTCCGCCGCGAACGCCTTCACGACGCGCACGCCGCCCACGCTCTCCTCGACGTCGGCCGTCAGCTCGGCGATGCGCTGCTGGACCTCCTGCAGCGCCGGGCGCGAACGCCCGCCGTAGCGCTGTGCGATCCAGATGACGAACGGGATCGGAAAGAGCGAGACCAGCGCGAGGAACGGGTCGATGACGATCACCGCGATCGCGGCGAAGACGACGGTCAGGATCGCCTGCGAGATGAGCACCAGGCCGTAGCCGAGAAAGAAGCGCACCGACTGCAGGTCGACCGTCGCGCGCGACATGAGCTGGCCGGTCTGCTGGGCGTCGAAGAAGCCGAGCTCCTGTCCGAGCAGGTGCTCGTAGACGCGGTTTCGCAGGTCGACCTCGACGCCGAGGGACACCCGTCCGGCGATCAGCCGGCGTGCCACGGTGAGCGCCAGGCGCAGGACCGCCGCGGCGACGATGACCAGCCCCAGCAGGCGCAGCCGCTCCCGGTCGCCGTCCTCGATCGCGCTGATCGCGGCGCCGGTGAGGCCGGGGATGGCGACCGTCGCGACCATCGCGAGGATGGCCAGGAGGCCCGACCACCAGACTCCGCGCTTGTAGTCGCGCAGCAACCCGCAGAGTCGGAAGAAGGTGGCCATCAGCGGCCATTGTAGTTGCTTGGTCAACCACTTTGGGCGCCAGGCGCGGTGGCCGCGACGCGAACTACGCTTCCCGGATGCCGGACCCACCCGCCGGACTCTGCGACTCCTGTCGCCACCAGCAGGTCGTGCGCACGAAGCGCTCGTCGTTCTCGCTCTGCCGGCGCTGGAAGGAGGACGACCGCTATCCGCGCTATCCGCGCCTGCCCGTGCTGCGCTGCCGCGGCCACGAGCCACGCGCGGCGACGGGGGAGGACGAGTCCTCGATCAGCGCCGGCGGTCCCCGCGGATGAACGCGAAGGTTCTGCTGATCGCCTTCAGCGCGCGCTGGGGCAGCGTGAGCGGGGGGGTCTGCTCGCCGAACGCGGGGATGTCGCTGCGCGTGGACTCCGACGGGACCGGGGGATCGCCGGCGATCGTGCTCGTGTGGACGTCGTAGCGCTTCAGCGGGTCGAGCACGATGGCGGTCATGACCTTGCCGTGCCCGCTTGCGTGCACCGGGATGTTGTGTGTCTGCGGCGGCGCGCTCTCGTCAACGGAGTTCACCGTCACGACGAGCGTGTGCGGGCGCGGCTGCTGCTTTGTCACGTCGTACTCCACGCGCAGCCGACCGCCCGCGCGCAGCGCCCGCACGTCTGGGGCCCTCGGTCCGTTGTCGTGTCGGGACACCGCCGGCGGGTTGTCGAGCATCTTGTCGGGCGCCCTCCACTGCTTCTTGGCGCCCGGGCCCGTCGGGCTGTTGGACTCGACGGCCGTGCGCGGCAGCGTGTCGCCCCAGCGGCCCGGCCAGCGCGGCCAAGCCGGCTCGTCAGTGCCGAGGATCTCGAGCGTCGGCCGCTTCTTCGCGCGCCGCTTGCCGTCGGCGAGGTCGTACCACGCCTCGGTCTGATGGAAGCCGGCTTCGAAATACGAGGCGTGCGAGCCGCGCGCCACGTAGACGACCGGCCGGTCGCCGAGCTTCTCGACCTTGTTCCACGGGCGCACCTCGCCGTAGCGATGCTGCGCGTAGACCGCGATGTCGGGATGGCCGGCGGCGGCGTCGAAGCGAAACTGCACCATCTCCCAGTCGCCCTCGTGCTTGCCCAGCGAGAACGACAGCTGGTAGTCGTTGTAGAAGTACCACAGCCAGTACTGCAGCCACAGGCGCCCGTTGGCCACGATCGCGTGGCCGTAGACGACGTTGTTGAGGTCGGGGCGCGCCGTGCGCAGACGGCGGTACTGCTCGCGGTAGTCCTTGCCCTCGACGCCGATGAGGTCGCCTTCGCGGACATCGCTGCCGTCGCCGTAGGTCTTCGGACCGAGGAAGTCGAGCGTGAGCGCCGGCTCTCCCGCCTTGGGCTGCGCGCGGGCGAGGACGGCGCCGTTGCCCGCAGCGGTTCGCTTGCGGCGCAGTTCGTTGCCGGGGTTGACCATGTACTGCACCGCGCTGTCGGCGAAGAACTGCTCGTTGGCGTCGTAGCGCAGCACCGGCTGAAAGCGCTTGAGCAGGTCGTCGTGCTCGCCCATCAGCTCAGGCTACGGACGGGCCGGCGACAACGAGTGGCTGGGCCTCGTGCAGACGCGTACCGAAGTAGTCGCCAGGCTCGATCTGGCCCAGCGCGACGAGCACGATCCGCAGGATCCCCTGATGGCCGACGACAACCGGGTGGGCGTGCGCGGCGAGCGCGTCGGCGGTGGCGGCGCGGGCGCGCGCGAGCGCGTCGTCCAGGGGCTCCATGCCGGATACCGGCGCCCCGAAGGGATCCGCCCGCCACGCCTCGAACGGGGCGCCGAGCCGCTCGCTGGCGCCGTCCCGGTCAAGACCCTCGAACGGGCCGTAGTCGACCTCCGTCAGGCGCTCGTCGACGTGCAGCGGCGCCCCGGTGACGTCGGCGATCACCTGCGCGGTGTCGCGCGCGCGCATCAGCGGGCTGCTGATCACCGCGTCCACGCCGGCGCCGGCGAGCGCCCGCGCCGCCTGCCGGGCCTGCTCGCGGCCGGTCTCGGTCAGCGGGATGTCCGAGCGGCCCGAGTAGGCGCTGCGCGCCGAGCTGGCGGTCTGTCCGTGGCGTACGAGCGTGACGGTGTGGGCGGTCACGGCGGCGCGGCGGTTCAAACGCGCTCGGGCTCGACCCAGCGCCGCTCGGCATGCGCTCGGCGCACCGCGTCGGTCAGCGCCTGCACGCGCAGCCCCCTGTCGAGCCCGGGATCGGGAGCGGCGCCATCGCGGATCGCGGCGTGGAAGTTGCGCGCCACCTGCGCGTACGCCTGCTTGGAATCCGCCTCTAGCGGACCCTCGACCTGCAGCTCCTCGCCGGCGCGACCCCAATGCAGTCGCTTCTCGGCGTCCAAGCGCACGGTGCCCTCGTCGCCATGGACCTCGATGACGTCCCCGCGCTTGTGGCGCGCTGTCGCGGTCAGGCTGACGTGCCCCAGGCCGCCGCCGCGAAATCGGATGAGGATGGCGTAGGCGTCCTCGGCGGTGACGGCCTGCGGCGAGCCGTCGGGCGCGCGACGCTCCTTGACGCCCACTTCGGTCGCGGCCGCGACCGAATCGACCTCGCCGAAGGCCGCGAGCAGCAGGTCGAGGTCGTGGACGCCGTAGCCCTGCAGGCGACCGCCGCCGAGGCGCGCGTCCTGCACCCACGTGAACGGGCGCGACTCCGGCAGCGCGTGGTCGTCGAAGACGAGCGCGATCGAGACCATCCGCGGCGCGCCGGCGACCTCGGCGACACGCTGCAGCAGGCGGTCGCGCGTCTCCTGGAAGCGCCGGCCGTAGTTGACCGCCCCGACGACGCCGGCCTCGGCGACGGCGTCGCGCACGGCACGCGCCTGCGTGAGGTCCATGGCGACCGGCTTGTCAAGGAGCACGTGCAGCCCGCGGCGCGCGGCGGCGGTCGCGATCTCGGCGTGCGTCGCGACCGGCGTCGCGACGTGCACGGCCTCGAGGCCGGGGTGTGCGAGCAGCTCCTCGACATCGGTCGTGCCGAGCGCGAGGTCGTGCGAGGCCGCCAGCTCACGTGCCCGCTCAGGGGTGCGCGACCAGACGGCGACCGGCTGAAACTCGTCCATGTCCGCCAGGACCGGCAGCGCGACCTTGGCGCCGTAGCCGCCGCCGAACACTGCGATCTTCACCGGTTCGCCAGGCATCCGAGGCGGAGGATACGGGGCGCACGGAGCGATCGCAGCTGCGGCGCGGATGCCGATCCGCGATCAGGACGTGCCGGCCTCCCGGGCCAGGCGCACGCCCTCCGCCGCGCCACCCTTCCACGGCTCGCCGTGTCCGGTGAGGACGGTGGTGACACCGGTCTCGGCGATCGCGTCGAGAGACGCGAGGTTGCGCTCGCTGTCGGCGAGCGCAGCGCGCGCGACGAGCTTCGGACCGGCCTTGGCGGTGTACGGGTCGAGCGTCACGAACGCGTCGCCGGCGATGACGGCGTCGCGGTCGGGGAAGTGCAGCGCGCAGTGCCCGAGCGTGTGGCCGGGTGTGAACAGCACGCGCGGCGACCCGGGTACGTCGAGCGAGCCGTTGGAGAAGCGGCGTACGTCGGCAATCGGCGGCGGCCAGAACGCGCGGTTGCGCACGAGCGACGCCACGATCGGCATGGCCCTGACCTGCGTTGCCATGTAGAACGAGCGCGGGCGCTCGTGGCTGTACTGCAGTGGGTGGCGCGTCAGCGGAACGTCGTTTTCGTGCACGTAGACCGGGATCCCAAGCTCGGTGCGGGCGCGCTCGGCGAAGCCGATGTGGTCGAAGTGCGCGTGCGTGAGGACGAGCGCGCGCACGTCCGTGCGGCGCCTGCCGAGCACCCCGAGCGCCTGCTGCAGCGACTCCCACGACGTCGGGACGCCGGCGTCGACGATCGTCAGCGCGCCCTCGTCCTCGACGATGTACCAGTTCGTGTAGGCATCCTCGACACGGTGGATGCCCTCGGCGACATGTTGCGTAAGCATGGAAGTAGCTCCCGGGTGTGCGTGTGGAGCGCTCGCAGTACCCGGCCGCCGCGCGCTGCTCACGCGCGCCCGAGGCGGTGCGATCATCCCGGGCGTGTCGCCGGAGCTGCGCCTCAGCGTGCTGGACCAGTCGCCGATCGCGCTCGGCGCCAGCGGGTCCCAGGCGCTGCGCAACACGCTCGACCTGGCGCGCCTGGCCGACGAGCGCGGCTATCACCGCTACTGGGTGGCCGAGCACCACGGGGGACCGATGCTCGCCGGGACCAGCCCGGAGGCGCTCGTCGCAGCGATCGCCGCGAAGACGTCACGGCTGCGGGTCGGCAGCGGGGGCGTCATGCTGCCGCACTACAGCCCGTTCAAGGTCGCCGAGACCTTCAGCGTCCTCAGCGGCCTGTTCCCCGGGCGTATCGACCTGGGGATCGGGCGCACCGACGGCACCGACGACCCGGTCACGATCTTCGCGCTGCAGCGCGACCGCAACCACCCGGCGCTCGACAACTTCGGCGAGCAGCTCAGCGAGCTGCTGGCCTTCCTGCACGACGAGCTGCCCGCTGATCATCTCTTCGCGGCGCTGCCCGGACTGCTGCCGGGACGACCGGAGGGCCCGGTGCCGTGGCTACTGGGCTCGTCGGCGCAGAGCGCGATCTGGGCGGCAGAGCTCGGGCTGCGCTACGCGTTCGCGGACTTCATCAATCCCGGCGGCGGCGTCGAGATCGTCAACCTCTACCGGGAGCGCTTCGTGGCATCCGAGCGGCTCGGCGCCCCGTGCGTCGCGGTGGCGGTATGGGCACTCTGCGCCGACGACGACGAGGAGGCGGAGCGTCTGAGCACCAGCGCGCGGATGGTGATGATGCTGGCGCGCCGCGGGAAGTTCACGGCTGTCCCGCCAGTCGAGACGGCGCAGCGCTTCATCGCGCGCCGCAGCCTGCGCGGTTCGCCCGATGTCGCTGTACGCAAGCGGATGCTGCACGGCGCGCCTCTCGCGCTGCGGGGGCAGCTCGAGCGGCTCGCGGCCGACTACGGCACGAACGAGCTGCTGGTCGTCACCGTGACGCATGAGCACGCGCGCCGCCGCCGCTCCTATGAGCTGCTGGCCGACACCTTCTCGCTCAACCGCTGACGGCGCCCAGCAGCTCCGGCGCGACCTGCTTCTTGCGGCTCATCACCCCGGGCAGCTCGATCGCGCCGTCGACGACGGGCTCGCCGAACGCGCGCTCGGCGAGCGCCTGGCTGCCGGTCACCAGCAGGCGCGTGTGCTGGGCGAGGATGTCGGTGAGCATGACTGCGAACATCACGTCGCCGTGGCGCGCGCGGCGCCGCTCGGCCGCGGCGAGCAGCTCCTCGGAACGTTCGAAGACCGCCCGGCCGACCGTCTCGATCTGCGCGACGCTCAGCGTCTTGCCGTTGTCGAGCTCGTACTCCTTGAGGTCGCGGCGAACGAGGTCGGAGGCCGACACCTCGGCGACGTCGGAGCTCTCTTCGAACATCTCGCGGCCGAACTGCTGGGCGTCGAGGGACAGCAGCCGCTCGAGATAGGACGTCACGACGCGGTCGCGCTCCGTCGTCGTCGGCGACGTCAGCAGAACGGTGTCGCTGAGGATCGCGCCGAGCAGCATGATCCCCGTCGGCGCCGCCGGCTCGGCGTCCGCCTGGCGAAAGCGCTCGAGGACGAGCGTCGCGGTCGAGCCGACGGGATCGAAGACCGCCGTCACAGGCATCTTCGTCTCGATCGAGCCGATGTGGTGGTGGTCGAGGATCTCGACGACCTGCGCCTCCTCGATGCCCGGCACGCTCTGCGCGCGCTCGCCGTGATCGACGAGCAGCACGCGGCGCGGCTCGGGATTGACGAGGTCGGAGCGAGTCACCACGCCGATCGGCTTGCCGTCGGCGTCGACGGCGACGACCGCACGGTAGTGGACGTCCTTGATCTGGTCGGCGATGTCGCGGACGAGCTCGTCCTTGCCGACCGTCAGCGGGTCGGCCTCGGCGAGCGCGCGGCAGGGCTCTGACAGCGTCACCATCCGCGAGGTGACATAGGAGTCCAGCGGCGAGGTGACGATGCACGTGCCGTGCTCGGCGGCGAGCTCGAGCACCGCCTCGGTCGGCTGCGTACCGTTGCTGAGCACGAGCAACGCGATCCCACGCGCGATCGCGCTCTCGGTCGCGTCGGGACGGTCCCCGATGACCACGACGTCGCCGGGCTGCACGCGGCTGTTGGCCATGGAGTGCATCGCCTGCACCCAGACCCGGCCCTCGACCTCGACGTCCGCGGCACCGACGTGCAGCTCGCCGTCGAGCACCTCGACGATCGAGCCGACCGACGTGGGCACGTCCAGGCGTGAGGCCTCGCGCGACTCGCGGATGTAGCGCCGCGCAAGCCCGCGCTCCGTCAGCACCCCCGTCAGGACCCCGTCGTCGTCGACCACCGGGACGAGGTCCCATCCCTCCGAGGCCATCAGCAGGCCGACGCTGCGGACGGGATCGCTGCGGTGCGCGACGGGGAACGTCGTGCGCATGACGTCGCGCACGCGCAGGTAGGCGTGCGGCAGGTGGCGCGGCAGCGGCGCGCCGCTGCGGCGCAACAGCCACTCGGTCTGCGCGTTGACGGTCCCGAGACGGACCGCCACGTACTCGGTTGCGTCCTGCTCGACGCGGTTCTTCAGCTCGGCGTAGCCGATTGCCGCGGCGACCGAGTCGGTGTCGGGATTGCGGTGCCCGCAGACGTAGACGCGCGTCATCCGGTGTTTCGCAGTCCGCCGGCGATGCCGTTGATGGCGAGCAGGCTCGCGCGCACGAGATCCGGGTCGTCGGGATCGCCGCCGGGCGCGCGCAGGCGGCGCAGCAGCTCGAGCTGCACGAACGACAGCGGGTCGATGAACGGGTTGCGCCGCGCGATCGCGCGCTGCAGGATCGGCTCGCGGTCGAGCAGCTGCTCCTCATCGCGCACCGCACCGATCTCGCGCACGGTGCGCCGGAACTCGCGCTCGATCGTGCCCCAGATGCGGCTGCGGATCTCGTCGGCGACGCACAGCTCCGCGTAGCGGCGGGCGATCTCGAGATCGGCCTTCACGCACGCCATCTCCGCGTTGGAGATGAGCGCGGCGAAGTACGGCCAGTCGCGCTCCATCTCGCGCAGCAGCTCGACGCCGTGGTGCTCGCGCGCGTGGGCGAGCGCGGTCCCGAGGCCGAACCATGCCGGCAGGACGGCCCGCGACTGCGTCCACGAGAAGACCCAGGGGATCGCGCGGAAGTCCTCGATCCGGGCGGTGGCGTTGCGCCTAGCCGGGCGCGACCCGAGCTGCAGGCGCGAGACCTCGCGCACCGGCGTCACGGCGTGGAAGAAGTCGGCGAAGTCCGCGTCGCCGTAGACGAGCCCGCGATAGGCGGTGGTCGACACCGCGGCCATCTCGGCGACGACGGCCTCGAAGCGTTCCTGGCGCTCGGGCTGCTCGCTGGCGGAGCGATCCAGCGTCGTGACGAGTGCGGCGCTGGTGGTCAGCTCGAGCTCCCGGTGCGCGATCTCGTGCAGCGAGAACTTCGCCGAGAGCATCTCGCCCTGCTCGGTGACCTTCAGGCGCCCGGCGACCGTGCCGGACGGCTGCGCGCGCACGGCGGTGTAGCTCGGTCCGCCACCGCGGCCCACCGCGCCGCCGCGGCCGTGGAAGAACTGCCACGTGACGCCGTACTCGCGAAAGACCTGCGCCATCTCCAGCTGCGCGCGGTAGACGTGCCAGCCGGAGGCGACGTAACCGACGTCCTTGTTGGAGTCCGAGTAGCCGACCATGACGTCCTGCTGTCCGACGGCGTCCATGGCCGCGCGGTAGACGGGCGTCTCGAGCAGCGCGCGGATCGTCTCGGCCGACCGCTCGAGCGTTTCGCCCGATTCGAACAGCGGCACGATCCGCAGCTGCGCGTCCTGGCCGCCGGCGCGCGCCAAACCGACCTCCTTCATGAGCAGCAGCACCTCGAGCAGGTCCGCCGGAGACGTCGTGTTGGAGACGACGTAGGAGTCGATCGTGCCGGGGTGATCGCCCTGCAGCAGGTCGTGCAGCGTGCGAAACGTCTGCACGACCTCGCGCGTGGCTGGGCTGAAGCCGCCGATGTCGAGCGGGATCAGGGGCCGGCGGTCTACGATCTCGCGCGCGAGGAGGACGGCCCGCTGATCCTCCCGGAGCTGCGCGTAGCCCTCCTGCACGCCGAGCACGTCGAGGATCTCGTCGATCGCCGCCCGGTGGACGTCGGCGTTCTCGCGCACGTCGAGCAGCGCGAAGTGAAAGCCGAAGACCTCGACTTGGCGGATGACGTCGCGCAGCGCGTCCTCGGCGACGAACGCGGCGTTCTGCTCGCGTAGCGCCCAGTCGGCGACGCGCAGGTCCGCGAGCAGCTCGTCCGGCCGCCGGTATCCGCCGTTCCAGCCCTTGCGCGTCGCGCGCAGCCGCGCGGCGAGCAGCTTGAACAGGCGGCGGTAGGGCTCCTCGGGGCTGCGCTCGCGCGCGAGCGCGGCGACGTCGGGAAAGCGCTGCTCGAGATCTTCCAGCAGTTCTCGCAGCGGCTCGGGCTCGCCCGCGACGCGCGCCGAGAGCGTGATGCGGCCGCCGAGCGCTCTGACGGCGGCCTCGTGGTGGCTCAGGCAGGCGTCCTTCATGAGCTCCAGCGCCGACGCCGTCATCTGCGGCGTGACGTTCGGGTTGCCGTCGCGGTCGCCGCCGATCCAGGAGCCGAAGCTCATCAGCGGCGGCACCGGCACGGCGGAGGCGGGGTACGTCTCGCGGATCGACGACTCGAGGTCGCGGTAGACGTCGGGCACGACGTCGGCGAGCGTCGAGCTGAAGTAGATGAGACCCGCCTTGACCTCGTCGAGGACGGTGGTGGTCACCGCGCGCAGCTCGTCCGAGCCCCACATCTCCTGCACGGCGGCGGCGATCTGGCGGCGGATCTGGTCCTGCTGGCCGTGCCGGGGGCGGCGCTCGTCGAGCTCGCGCAGCAGGCAGAAGATGCGCGCGAGCTTGCTGACGGTCGTGTAGCGGCGAGCCTCGGTCGGATGCGCGGTCAGGACGAGCCGCACCTCCGCCGCGGCCAGCGTCTCGTGCAGCTCCTCGGCGCTCGTGCCGTCGGCGGCGAGCTGCGCCACGGCGGCGTGCAGCGAGCCGCGGCGCGGCCCGGGCTGCGCATCGAGCTTGCGGATCCGCCGCACACGGTCGAGATCCTCGGCGAGGTTCATGAGCTGAAACCAGCGCGTGAGCATCCGGATGAGCAGCGCGATCTGCATCAGGTCGAGGCCCGCGATGAGCTGCGCGAGCTGGTCGGCCGCTCGCGCGTCGCCGCTGCGCGAACGCTCCCCCAGCTCGATCGCCTCGCGATGCAACGCGAGCGCGTCAGGGCCCTCGACGGCGCAGATGACCTCGTCGAGGACGCCGCCGAGGAGCGCCTCGTCGTCGGCGTACGTCCGAGGGGCGAGCTCGCTGGTGGCGACGGCGCTCATCGCACCGAGGGTACTTGCGATCTGCTGCGAGGTGTTTCCAGGTGCGTCGTCTTCAGAGGCCCGTCGGGTACGTCTCGGCCGGCTGCTCGTGCGCCGACCACGGCTCCAGCGGCTCGAGCGCCGTCGTCTCGTCGACGTGCACGAGCAGATCGAACTGCTGGGCGGCATGCGCGAAGACGTAGTGACTCAAGCGTTCGGCCTCGGGGCGGTAGATGACGCCGATCATGCGCTGCAGCAGCTCGTCTGCCAGCAGCCCGTCGCGCAGGTCGAGGACAGCGCCGTCGATGCCGGCGTCGTGCAGCATGCGCTCGAGTGAGTCAGGTTGGCTTGGGCGTACGACGCGTCGTTCGGCCGGGGTGTCCCAGTCGCGGGCGGCGGTCACCGTCCCGGTATGGGTCGTGAAGCCGACGATGCAGACGTCGCCGCCGTGGCGTTCGCGGGCGAGCTGGCCGAGATTGATCTCGCCGCGGACCTGGCCCATCTCGGTCGCGCGGGCGTCGCCGAGGTGCGAGTTGTGTGCCCACACGACGATCCCGGCCCCGCCGAGATGCTCGTGCAGCGCGTCGAGCGTATCGGCCATGTGCGTGTCGCGCAGGTTCCAGGAGCTCGCGCGGCCGCGGAACATGGCCCGGTAGTAGCGTTCGGCGTCGACGGCCAATCGGGCGTTCTGCTCGGCGACGAAGTGCGCGTCGCGTGGCAGCCGCCCGTCGCGGGCCGCGAGCTCGGCGGGGCGCTGGTGCAGCTCGCGAAGCTGCGCGACGACGTCGTCCTCGCAGGATTCCTTCTGGCCCGTGGCCGCGGCGTAGCCGTAGGCCTGCTCGTCGAAGTGATCAAAGCAGCCGTAGCGGGCTCGGGCTCGTGCCGCCGCGTCGGCGTCGATCGTGTCGAGGTACTTCACGACGGCGCTCATCGACTCGCGCAGGCTGTAGAGGTCCAGGCCGTAGAAGCCCGCGTCGCCGTCGTGGTCGCGCAGCCATTGCACGAGCTCGACGATGATGTGGTTGCGCCACATCCACTGCGGGAAGCGCACGAACGCGCTGAGTGCCTCGGTGGCGCTGTCATCGTCGCCCGCGCGCTGCACGTAGCGGTTGACGCGCGCCGCGGCCGGCCAGTCGGCCTCGACTGCGACGCCGCCAAAGTCGCGTTCGGCAACCAGGCGCCGCGTGAGCTCGGCGCGCAGCGCGTAGAACTCGTGCGTGCCATGGGTCGCCTCGCCCAGCAGCACGAACCGGGCTTCGCCGACGAGCTCGAGCAGATCGTCGACCGGGCGAGCAGCGCGCCGGAGATCGGCCATGGCGGGCGAATACCCCACCGGTTGGCGACCCGAACGCTCAGCCCGCGACGATGCGTCCGCCGACCTCGCCGAGCGCGGTGGCCCCCGCTTGTCCGCGCAGGACCACCTCGTCGCCGTCGGCGAGCCAGCGCTCGCCGCCGAACTGCTCGGCCAGCGAGCCGGCGGTGCCCGGCTCGGTGCCGCTGATCGTGCCGGTGGCGAGCAGGTCGCCGGCGCTAAGGCGCGCGCCGTTGACGGTGAGGTGCGCGAGCATCTGGGCCGGCGTCCAGTACAGCGCCGCCGCGCGCGGACGCGAGATGACCGTGCCGTTGAGCTCGATCTCGAGCGCGGCGTCGAGCACCCACGGCTCCTGCGCGCTGAGGTACGGAGCGGGCGGCGGGTCCTGTGGCGGCCGTGGCCGGCGGGCGCCGGCGAGCGCCTGCAGCGGCGTGATCCACGCCGACATCGAGGTTGCGAACGACTTGGCGAGAAAGGGGCCCAGTGGCTCGTACTCGAGGCGCTGGACGTCGCGGGCGCTCCAGTCGTTGACGAGCACGACGCCGAAGAGGTGCTCGTCCGCGCGGTCGATGGCGATCGGCCCGCGCGCGCTCGGTCCGCAGACGTAGCCCAGCTCGCACTCGAGGTCGAGCTGCGCGGTGAGCTGCAGGTCGCCGGGCGCGACCTGCCCGCTGGGGCGCCGGATCTCCGTGCCGCTGACGACGATCGTCGACGTGCGGCCGTGGTAGGCGACGGGCATGTGGCGCCAGTTGTCGCGCACCGGCGGCGTGCCCGGCCGGAAGATGCGCCCGAAGTTCGTCGCGTGCTCGAGCGAGGCGTAGAAGTCGACGAAGTCCGTGACCCGGATGGGGAGGACGGACTCGCAGTCGCGCAGGGGGACACGTGCTGCGGCGGGTGGGTCGGCGGCGGCGCGCTGGATCGCGTGCCAGGCAGTGGGGCCGAGCTCGATGAGCGCGTTGAGGTCCCGCGCCCGGCCGGCTTGGGCGAGCTCGGGGTCGGGCGGGAGCGCGAGCTGGCTGACCAGCACCACGTTGTCGTCGTCGCGCAGCGCCGGCTGGGGCGGGCCGCCGCGGACGCGTACGACGCCGTAGGGGAGAGGTGCTTCGGACGAGTCGTCCCGCGGTCGCGTCATCGCCGGACGCAACTTACGCGCTCCAACGTCGCAGCCGTGCGGTCGACGTCGGTCGCAGCGAAGGCGCCTGCGCGGTGTATTACAACTACGGGGGCTTCGCCCGCGAACGCGAGGTCGTCCAACCGGGCGGCGGCGCATCCGGTGCGTCGGTCACAGTACGGTCAACGGGGCAGGAGACGACGATGGACTGGAAGGGACGAGTGAGACGCAAGCTGAAGTGGCACGCCGACCAAGACGCGACGACGGCGGAGTTGATGGCCGATCCAGCCCCTCCGCCCGCCGGCGGAGGGCGCGTGGTCTTCGTCGACGAGAACGGCCGGCCGCGGCGCCTGCCGGCTGATCTGGGCGAGCTGAGCCCCGAGCAGCGCGACGCGGCGATCGACGTCATGTCGCAGGCGCTCGGTGGTGCCACGCCGGATGCGGCGCGGGTGGCTGCGATCGAGCGGCTCACCGAGCTGCGTGCCGCCGGCAAGATGAGCGAGGAGCAGTTCCAGAAGGAGCGCCGGCGGCTCGAGAGCTACTGAAGCGGCGAGGCGAGGACGACTACGGCGCGCGTTGCTCAGGGCGTCGCCGCCGCGACGTAGCGGGTCAGCCGCGCGGGCTGCAGCGGCGCGAACTCGACCCGCGGGTCCTGGACGCGCAGGCGGAGGTCGCGCACGTCGTCGGGAGGGTGCGGCGCCGCCGGGCCCACCGTCTGCAGGCGCAGCGTTGCCTCGCCTTCGCCCAGACGCAGCACGAGGTTCACCTTTCTGCCCTTGTCGGTGACCTGAAGCGAGCGGCGACTGCCGTCGGGCAGCGTCAGCCTCACGATCGACGGCTCGGCGCGGCCGCCGAAGAGCTGGACCGTGAAGCGCACGTCGCGGGTGCCTTCGAAGGAGCTCTCGAACGTCAGCCGAGCGTCCGTTCCCGCCCAGCGAAAGGGGGTCTGGCCGGCGACCTCGGCGTACGAGAAGCCGTCGCCGAAGCCGACCTCCACCGGGTACAGCAGCGCCTGTGAGAGCTGTGCTCGTTCGGCTGGCGTCGTGCTCGCCGCCAGGCGGGCGGCGACCGGGCGCAGGTCGAAGAACTGCAGGCGCCCATCGGTCGACAGACCCGAGGCGCCGGGGCCGGCGAGCGCGTCGAGTGCGGCGGCGGTCGCCACGCCGCCGTCCGCGTAGCCGATGCGATCGAGATACACGGCGCCGAAGCCGGCGGCTGCGGCGGCGGTCGCGAGCTGCTCGGGCGCCAACGCCTGGCGCGCGCCGTGCCAGTCCGACAGACGGCCGCGGACCGCGCCATACGTCCAGCGCAGATCCTTCGTGTGCAGGTACCCCGTGAACAGGTCGTAGTCACCGAGCCCGTGGATCGGGCCGTTCTCGGGGTAGCTCATGTACGGCAGCTGCAAGATCTTCGTCCCGGCCGCAAAGCGGTTCTGCATTTTGGTCGCGAAGTCTTCGTCGACCTTCCAGGCGGCGGCGACCGCGGGGTAGTCCGGCGCGTCGAGGACGGATGTCTGGTCGTAGACGCCGACGGCCCCGACGACTGCCGCGATCGCGCCGACCAGCCATGCCGGCCAGCCGCGCGCGCGCAGCCGCTCGCCGAGCGCCGTCAGCAGCAGCGCGACCGCGAGCAGCGCCGCGAACGCGATGAACAGACCGAGCCGGTTCCACGCGCGCAGCTGCGGTGTCAGCGCGTAGGCGATCAGCGTCGAGCCTCCCCCGACCGTCCCGATGAGGAAGCTCATCAGCGCGATCGTGCCGGCCACGGCGATCCGCGAGCGGCGCAGCGACGCGGTCGCGGACGCGAGTCCGGTGGCGAGCAGCACAAGCAGCGCGGCGACGAGCCCAAGCGTCGCGACGCTGCCCAGCGCGGGGTTGAAGCCCTCCGAGCGCAGCGGCGTCTGCGTGTAGTACGCCTGCCCGCGCCGGGCCAGCGCGTCGACCCGGTGGGTGTTGCGCGGGATGACCATGTCCGCGAGCTTGAGTCCGAACAACTCGCTCTCGCCCGGCTGGCGCGTCGCCACCGCGTCGTTGGCGCCGTGCACGACCGGGTAGAGGAGCGCGGGCGCGTTGACGAGCGCGAAGCTGGCGGCGATGAGCGCCGTGACCATCGCGCCCTGCAGCGCGATCGCGCGCGATCGCCGGGCGATCGCGGCGGTCGGCACGACCGTCAGCAGCACGAGCACGGCGAAGATCGCGTAATAGCTCGCACCCGCTCCGACGACGAGGCAGGCCCCGGCGACCAGCAGCATGCGCCCGCGCGGCGCGCCGCGGCGGAACAGCGAGCGACCCTCGGCGAGCATCGCGACGAGCCAGACGGCGAGCGGGATCTCGTAGTAAGAGGTCAGGAACAGGTGCTGCTGTCCGCGGATCATGTGGTAGGGCAGGAACGCAAACAGGACACCCGCGACGAGGGCCGGTGCTCGCGCCGCGCCGAGATCGCGCAGGACGGCATACGTGACGACCGCGATCAGCGGGAAGCAGAGCAGGAAGAACGCGTTGAAGACGACGACGGGGTCGCCGAGCACGAGGCCCAGCAGCCATACGATCACGTAGTGCGCGACGTCGCCGACGGCGAAGTCGTGGTTGAACTGGCCGAAGGGCGCCCCGAGATCGGGGTTGTGCAGGAACCATCCGTTCTCGAGGACGCCCTTGATACTGGTCAGGTAGTACGAGCTGTCCCCTGCGACGTCGAACAGCGGCACGTCGGGATCCATCCTCCACAGCTTGAGGTCGAAGAACGCGACGACCGTCGCGACGAACGCCGTCGCCAGGACCCAAGCGAGCTCAGGCCCGATCCAAGCCGGCCGCGAGCGGGTGCTCGCTCGCCGCATCGGCTGCGCTTGAGCTGGGCGATGCCCGGCTGCGGGGTCGAGCCCGGCTCCTGCCTCCACGGCGCGAGCGTAGCGCTCAGGTCACGGCGACGCGTTCGGTCTCGGCCGCTTCTTGGTGCTCTCAGACGCCGCCGCGAACGGGATTCGTGTGTGCTGCTTGACCCGTCGCGGGCGCCGGCCCCGAGAGCTCGCCCTCCACTGGGCCGGGCTGGGGCCTGCCGCGCGCCGCTGCCCGGTCTCGCCCGAGCTCCCTCAGGGCGTCATGCACGTTGGCTGCGACGCGCTCCACGGTCTGCTCGCCCATGCCGACCCAGAGTGGAAGGCGGATGATGCTCGAGCTGACCGTGTCGGTCACGCCCAGGTCGCTGTCAGCCCGGCCGAAGCGCTGCCCCGCCGGCGAGGAGTGCAGGGGCACGTAGTGGAAGACACTGTTCACGCCCCGCCGCTCGAGCTCCTCGAGTAGGGGGTCGCGCAGCTCGGGCGCGGACACGAGCAGGTAGTACATGTGCGCGTTGTGCCGGCAGTGCGGGGGAACGGTGGGGCGCCTGACGGAACCCTCGAGCTCGAGCTCGGCAAAGGTTTCGTGGTAGTGCTCCCACAGCCGCACGCGCGCCGCGGTGATCTCATCGGCGCTCTCGAGCTGCGCCCAGAGGAACGCGGCGTTGATCTCGCTCATCAAGAAGGACGACCCGATATCCCTCCACGTGTACTTGTCCACTTCACCGCGCCAGAAGCGGGCGCGATCGGTGCCCTTGTCATGGATGACCTGCGCGCGCTCCAGATGGCGCTCGTCGTTGACGAGCAGCGCACCGCCTTCTCCGCTGATGACGTTCTTCGTCTCGTGGAAGCTGACGGCGCCCAGGTGGCCGAGGGAACCGAGCGGCCGCTCGCGGTAGGTGGCGCCGAGGCCTTGTGCGGCGTCCTCGATCAGCGCCAGGTCGTGGCGGGCGGCGACGTCGATGATGGCGTCCATCTCGCAGCCCACGCCGGCGTAGTGGACGACCAGGATCGCCTTCGTGCGCGGGGTGACGGCCGCCTCGATCGCCGTCTCGTCGATGTTGAGCGTGTCGCCCCGGATCTCGACGAACACGGGAACGCCGCCGCGCAGCACCACGGCATTGGCCGTCGAGACGAACGTGTACGAGGGCATGATCACTTCGTCGCCGGGCTCGATCTCGGACAGCATCACCGCCATCTCGAGCGCGCCGGTGCACGAATGGGTAAGCAGCGCCGCGGCGCATCCGGTCGTCCGCTCGAGCCAGCCGTCGCACTTCCGGGTGAAGTCGCCGTTTCCGGAGAGGTGGCCGGCCTCGATGGCCGCGTTGACGTATTGAAACTCACGGCCGGTGACGTACGGCCGGTTGAAGGGGATCACGAGCTCAGCTCTGGCTGCCGATGGCGATGCCGGCAACGATCAGGGCGACGCCGATGACCTTCAGCGTGGTGACCGACTCGTGGAAGAACCAGCCGCTGAGCAACAGGACGAACACGAACGACAGAGCCATGAACGGATACGCGTGGCTGAGGTCGAACCGCGTCAATGCCGCACCATAGGTCAGGGAGGCGACGACTGTCGCCAGGATCACGCTCACGATCCACGGGTTGACGGCCAGGCGCGCCACGTACTCGAGACGTTCAAAGCCCCCGGTCGGGACGGGACCGGCCTCGTCGATCCTCCACTTGAAGACCAGCTGCCCGTACACCGTCAGGACGACGGTGGTCAAGACGAATATGTAGCCGGCCAGCATCGCTTGGGCGGCGATGCTAGCAGCGGCCTGGCCGGTCTGGCCGCGTCCGCAGCCCGCCCGCGCTCCGCCGCGGCTGCTCCGCAACGACCCCGCGGCCCACGCCCTCATCTCGCTCGCCCCGACCGCTTTGCACTCGCGCGCAGCGCAAGCCGAGGACGCGTAGGGGCCGGCCGCTGCCGCCACCCTGCGGTCCCGGCGCGGCGACGGCGGTCCGCTCTGCTCGCCGTCAACACGACCATTATGTTTTGGCCATGGACCCAAACGCGTTCTTCGCCATGTCGAACGACTACTACGAGAAGACCCTCGACGAGCACGGGCCGTCCGCACGCGGCGTGGACTACAACTCCCCGGAAGCGCACGAGCTGCGCTTCGAGCAGCTCGCGAAGCTCTTGGACGCCTCCAAGCCGTTCTCCCTCGTCGACTACGGCTGCGGCCACGGTGCGCTCGCTCACTACCTGGCCCAACAGGGTCTTGACTTCACGTACATGGGCTTTGACGTCTACGAGCGGATGATCGACCTCGCCAGGCAGAACGGCCGTTCCGGTTGGGAGCACACCTCGGACGAGTCGGCGCTTCGGCCCGCCGACTACACCGTTGCGAGTGGCCTCTTTAATCTGAAGTTCGACGTGGATGACATGACCTGGACGGGCTACGTGCTCGACACCCTGGCGAAGATCGATGCCCTCAGCACCCGCGGCTTCGCGTTCAACATCCTTACGAAGTACTCCGATCCTCCGAGGATGCGGCCCGATCTGCATTACGCCGACCCGTCCTTCTACTTCGATTACTGCAAACTGCGCTTCGCGCGCGACGTCGCCCTGCTGCACGACTACGGCGCCTATGAGTTCACCATCCTCGTCCGGAAATGAGCCCGGCAAGACCGTCGCGATCATCCAGTCGAACTACATCCCCTGGAAGGGCTACTTCGACGTCATCGGCGCCGTCGACGAGTTCTTCCTCTACGACACCGTCCAGTACACGCGCCGAGACTGGCGCAGCCGCAATCGGATCAAGACCGCACAGGGACCACAGTGGCTGACGATCCCGGTGCACGGCAGCCGCGCGCAGCGGATCTGCGACGTGGAGATCAGCGACCCGCTGTGGGCGGAACGCCATTGGCGGACCCTCTCGCAGGCGTACGCGCGCGCACCGTACTTCGCGGGGTACCGCGACGAGATCGAGACGCTGTACATGGGCGCGGAGGAGCCCACGCTCAGCGCTGTCAACGAGCGCTTCATCCGGGCGCTCTGCGGGCTGCTGGGGATCAGCACGCCGATCGCTCGTACCGCTGAGGACACCGAGCACGAGACCAAGACCGAGAAGCTGCTGGCGATATGCGTCGAAGCCGGCGCGACCGAGTACCTCTGCGGCCCGGCGTCGCGGGACTACATCGAGGAGTGGCGCTTCGACGAGGCCGGCATCGCGGTCGCGTACATGGATTACTCCGGCTACCCGGAGTATCCCCAGCTATTCGGTCCGTTCCTCCACGAGGTCACCGTGCTGGACCTGATCTTCAACAGCGGACCCGACGCGCGAAGCTACATGAAGTCCTGAGGCCGCGTGAGCGTGCTGGTCGATGATGAACAGCGGGCGGCCCTTGGCCTGCTCGAAGACCTTGCCGATGTACAGGCCCATCACGCCCATCATGATGATGATCAGGCCGCCGACGAGCAGCAGCAGGACGGCGATGCTCGTGTAGCCCGGCAGCGGGTCGTCGAAGAAGTAGAAGTACAGCAGGTAGCACGCCAGCAGGGCGCCGCCGAACGCTACGAAGAAGCCGAGGAAGACGACCCACCGCAGGAGCACCGTCGTCTGAAAGAGCATGCCGTCGATCGCCACGCGCATGAGCTGCCGCATCGTGTAGGAGCTGTCGCCCTCGTGGCGCTCGGACTGCTCGATCTCGATCGTCGTGTGCTCGAACCCCAGCCACTCGAGAAGACCGAGATACTCGCGATGCTGGTCGCGCACGCTCAGAAAGGCTTCGACGACCTTGCGCGACAGCAGGCTCAGGGTGCCGTGGTCGGTATCCGTCGCGGTTCCGAGGATGACGTTGCGCAGGCGAAAGTATGTGCGGCTCGCGATCCGGCGCATCAGCGAGTGGCGGCTGCGTGTGCGGCGGGTGTGGACGAGGTCGTAGCCTTCCTGGGCCCGGGCATACAGCACCGGGATCGCCTCCGGCGGCTCCTGCAGATCGCAATCCATGACGACGACCCAGCGCCCGCGACTCTGCGCCAGGCCGGCGGTGATCGCGGCGTGCTGGCCGAAGTTCCGGCTCAGCCGGAAGCCGTGGACTCGTGGGTCGCCGTCTGCGAGCTCCGTGAGAATCGCCCACGACCCATCGGGGCTGCGGTCGTCGACGAAGATCAGCTCGAAGCTGGAGGTGACCTGGGAGACGCTGGCCACCAAGCGCTCGTGCAGGACTCGCAGGGCGCCGCTGCACCCGTACACCGGAACGACGACGCTGAGCTCTGTCACGCCCGCAATCTCAGCACATTCAGAGGCGGTCGCCCGCGCGTCTCGTTGCAGAGCAGACGCCTCGCGCGTTGGATCGTCTAGTCTCGCGAATCCGGTTTGAAGATCTGCCTGAGATGCGAGCAGCGGTTCGAGGCCCGGGATTGGACGTGTCCTGCCTGCGGTCACGAGCCAGAACGGAAGGACGGGCTGCTGCTGTTCGCGCCGGAGCTGGACTCGAAGGTCGACGACTTCGACGCCCGCTGGTTTCCGGAGCTGGCGGCACGCGAGGCGGCCAGCTTCTGGTTTCGCAGCCGCAATCGGTTGATCGTCTGGGCGCTCGAACGCCATTTCCCCTCGGCGAGGAACCTCCTCGAGGTGGGCTGCGGCACAGGCTTCGTCGTCGCAGGGATCGCGGAGGCCGTGGCGCCGCTGAGCCTGGAGGCCGGGGACGCCCAGAGCAGCGGACTCGCGTTCGCCCGCGACCGCGTACCCGGTGCCCTTCTGCACCAGCTCGACGCTCGCGCGCTTCCCTTCGACCGCGAGTTCGACGTGGTCGGCGCCTTCGACGTCATCGAGCATCTCGACGAGGACGAGCGCGTCCTCTCGCAGATGTGGCGCGCCGTCAGGCCCGGCGGCGGGGCGTTGATCACCGTCCCTCAGCACCGCTGGCTCTGGAGCGCCGAGGACGACGCCGGCGGCCACAAGCGGCGATACACGCGCCGAGAGCTGGTCGAGAAGGTGCAGCGGGCCGGGTTCTCCGTCGAGCGGGTGACCTCGTTCGTCTCCGTGCTGCTCCCGCTGATGGCCGCGGCACGGCTTCGGGGGCGGGTGGGAATGCAGCACGACCCCGATACGAACACGGAGCTCTCGCTGCCCCGCCCGCTCGATCGGCTGCTCGAGATCGCGATGACCGCCGAGCGGGCGCTCGTGCGCAGGGGCGTGTCCTTGCCGGCGGGTGGGTCATTGCTTCTCGTCGCTCGGCGCCACTGAGAGTGCAGGTCGACGATCGCGACGAAGGTGCCGCCGCTAGCTCAGGCCGCGGCGACCCGTAAGCCACCACCGCCGGTCGCGGCGCGCCCGGTGCGATGTCCGCACCCGGCGCGCCCGGACCACGAGCGAGGCTGGTCGGGGCGCGCCCGGCTCGATACCGCACCCGACGCGCCGACGGCTGAGGGGCGAGGTTCTGGCGCTCGTCGCTAGGGAGAGCATGGGCACGCCCTTCGGCGCGGTGGCATGCATCGCCACCCGGCAGCACGGCCGGATCTCCCACGCGCAGCTGCTCGCGGGCGGCGTTGACCGCAACCGGATCAAGCGCTGGGCCGCCGATGGGCGCC
>DASYVZ010000471.1:0-3226 GCA_035936515.1 Solirubrobacteraceae bacterium
CCGCGACACCCTCCGCTCGCGACCCGCGGCACCGGCACCGAGTCGCGCGCGGGCGCGAAAGCGGCCTCTGCGCCATCATGCGCGCCTCCGCGACGAATCGAAGGAGAACCCCCGGATGAGCGACGGATTCACGACCGACCAGGCCGAGCGCGAGGCTTCCGGAGCGCACCCATACGGCCGCTATCTCGAGGAGTTCGACGTCGGGGCGGTCTACAAGCACTGGCCGGCGAAGACCGTGACCGAGAGCGAGGACCACCTTTTCTGCCTGCTGACGATGAACCACCATCCGCTGCACCTCAACGACGTCTACGCCAAGGCGTCGCAGCAGGGCCGCAACGTCGTCGTGGGGCCGATGGTCTACGCGCTGGCGCTCGGGATGAGCGTCTCGGACGTCAGCGGCAAGGCGATCGCCAACCTGGCCACCGAGGAGCTCAAGCATCCTGCCCCTGTCTTCCATGGCGACACGCTGTTCTGCGAGTCCGAGGTGCTCGAGAAGCGCGAGTCCAAGACGAAGCCCGACCGCGGGACGGTTCGCGTGCATACGCGCGTGAAGAACCAGGACGGCGTGCTCGTGGCCGAGTTCAAGCGGCTGGTGCTTGTGCCGCGGCGGGAGCATGGGGTGCCGGCGGGGGAGTAGGGGGCGCGACGCGTAGAGGTGAGGCGCGTGGATGCGTTTTTGGAGGGCGCCCGCGGCTGCCGGCGTCGGAGCTCGCCTGGTTGCTCCGCTGGCGCCGGCGGCGCCCGCGAGGTAGAGCTATCGCTAGGCGGCAGTCGTGGCCTCTGCGCGGTCATAGGTCTGTACAGGCAGCCGACGCCCCCGCGGCGGTTTCGTCTCGACGCTCACGGCTCTAGAAAACTCGCAAATTCCGGGGTTTGCATGACCGCGTCGGGACGAAGTTCGCTGGTGATGGCCCTCATATTGAGAGGCTTCGCTTAGCGATCAGGGGAGTACGATGAACAAAAAACGGGTGCGGCGGGTTTCGTTGCGGCCCACCGCAATCAACCTGGGCTACGAGTCGCGCGCTGGCGCGCGACGCGCGAGTACGCCTCTGGGGGAGTTGTGCAGCGGGGTGCTCGCATGGCTGACACCGCGGCGCATGACGACGACGATTGGTCTCGCCACGGGACTCGTGCTGGCAGGCGCGATAGGGATGCATCCGGCGCATGCGGGCACTTACGTGATGCGGAACTGCGACGTGCCGGGGCATGGTAACGCACTCATGTATCCGTGGCAGGCCGACAGCACCCCGCTGCCCGGCTTCTCAGTTACGGATGCTTGCGCGACCGGTGGCGGCGTCGGCTTCAACGTCGATGAGTCCGTGAGCGGCGGTCACGACACATCGATTCTGCTGATCAAACCGACCGGCGAACGAAGCCAGATCAAGTTCGTCAAGCTAGTGCTCTGGTTCGCGGCGCGGCTGGCGGGATCAGGTCAGCCGCTCAATTTTTTCTCGACTGACCTTCGCTCTGGCGGCGTCTCGCAGTACGGATTGTCCACTACGCCGCCTGGTTCGGAGAACATCGTTGCTGACCAACAACTCAGTCCGGATACGAGCATGGTCCGTCTGGTCCTTCGCTGCGGCGGACCGGGTGCTGCGTACTCTCGCGACACCCCTTGCGTCGCCGCAAATCGTGTGCCGCTGCTGGTTCGGGGGATGGAAGTCACCCTCAGCGAAGACGTTCCACCGATCGTTTTGCAGCCCGGCGGGCCTCTGCTCCAGGGCGGGCCGCAGCGCGGCATTCGCACGCTGACGTATGCGGCATCTGACTCCCAATCAGGGCTGAACAAGGTCGAGGTGCTGCTGGGCGAGACCGTGGTCGCGAGCCAGGATCTGACGCCGCGATGTCCCTACGCCGACTTTACGGTGTGTCCGGCCTCGGAACACGGAAGCTTTGAGATTGATACGCGTGCCGTCACCAACGGCGCGCATCGGCTGATGGTCAGAGTTCAGGATGCTGCAGGAAATGCGCGGGTGGTATACGGCGAGACCGCGGTCGAGGTGGCAAACGAACTGACCCCGGCGGCGTCAACAGATCCTCGCGAGTACACGCTTACCGCGCGGTTCGAGCAGCGCTCAGGATCGACCCTTACCGTGCCCTACGGACGCCGGGTATCCGTTCGCGGACGTCTCAGCCAGGGGTCCGTGCCGGTGGCGGCGGGGACTCTGATCGACGTTCTCGAGAGGCGTGATCGCCGGGGGGCGCGGGAGGTGTCTCGGGCGCATGTCAAGACAAAGGCCGACGGGTCCTTCTCCGCTGTCCTCGCGACAACTCGTCCGTCTCGGACCGTGCGCCTCGCGTATCGTCCGGTTGAGGGTAATCAGGTCGTCTCGCCGGCTCTCCGACTTCGAGTGCGAGCGGCGTCACGGTTACGTGCATCGCTGCGGGGTCGCGTTGTTCGGTTCAGTGGCAGGGTGCTCAGCCGCCCTATACCGAAGGCCGGTAAGCGGGTCCTGATGGAGGGACGCGCGCCGGGATCTGCGTGGACAACGTTCAGGCGCCTGCGCGCAGATCGGAAAGGCCGGTTCTCGGGCGCGTATCGGCTTCGGGTTCGCCGTCCGGGCGTGACGCTCAAGATTCGCGCCCTCGTGAGGAGCGAAGCCGGCTATGGCTACTTGAGTTCCCGAAGTCGCGCTGTCACGTTGCGCGTGCGGTGACGACGAGATCCGTGAACTACGACGAGGGGGCGCCGTAGCGCCCCCTCGATACGTCGGGGCTGGATCGGGATCAGCAGATGGCGCTGAGGTAGAACGGGCGGTCAGCAGCGGCGTCCGCTGTGAACGTGCGCACCGTCACGACTGTGTTTCCTCCCGCGACAGCGGGCGTCGCGGTGATTTCGCCGGCGAGGTCGCCACTCAGCGTCGCCGAGAGGGCGCACTTCGACAGGTCTCCGGTGAAGGCGACGGTGTAGACGCCGTCGGCAGTGTGAGCCGTGCCGCCGCTCGGCACGCCGCGGGTAGCGCCAGCGGCGCCATTGGCCGCGACCTGCGCGAACGGCGCGGGGTCCGCGAACGAGGCCGAGTCGCGGCCGTCGAGCGTGTCGGCGTCCAGATCCTTCTTCGTCCGGGCCAACGCGACGATCTGTGCCGCATCGAGGTTGTCGAGGCGGTCGGCGTTCAGGCCGGTCGCGACGCCCGTGGCGTTCGTGACGAACGGCTTCTTGTCATCGCCGCCGGCACCCGCCGAGATCAGCCCGACGATCGGGCCGTGCGTGGCGTGAAACTCG
>DASYVZ010000472.1:0-4362 GCA_035936515.1 Solirubrobacteraceae bacterium
GACCTGCGCTCCTCCTACGCCAGCCGCACGAAGGCCAAGCAGGAGCTCAACCGCTTCGAGCGCCGGGGGTCGAGCGCCGTCAAGGCCATCGAGCGCGACGCCAAGAAGACGCGCACCCGCGTCGAGCGCGAGCTGCGCCAGCGTCGCAGCCGCTTGGAGAAGGAGCTGCGGCGCGTCGACCAGGAGCTCAAGGGCGTCACCGATCCCGTCAAGAAGAACGTCGAGCTCGCCGGCGCCCGGATCGAGAACGCGTACGTCACCGGCCGCACCGCCGCGACGAAGGCCTCCACCTCCGTCCAGGAGCGCATCGCCGCGCGCATCTAGAACCTTCCCCCACAGATCGCAGCACCGGCAGGGGCTTGCTCCCTCCCCCTGCCCCTCCCCCAGCTGACGCCGTGCCCACGGGGCGCGGCGTCGGCGGTTGAGCCCCGGCTCCGAGCCGAGCGGGGCCGTTTCCTAGACTGGTTGGCATGGCGACCCAAAACGAGATCCGCACAGCGCTCGAGCGCGTCATCGACCCCGAGCTGGGCCGCTCGATCGTCGAGCTCGGGATGGTGCGCGCGATCGACGTCGCCGACGGCGGCGACGTCCACGTCACGGTCTCGCTGACGACCGCCGGCTGCCCGATCCGCAACAGCTTCACCGAAGCGGTGAGCCGCGAGGTCGGAGCGCTCGCCGGCGTCGGCACCGTGACCGTCGGGTTCGACGTCCTGTCGGATACCGAGAAGGCGGCACTGCAGAAGAGCCTCGGCCGCGGCTCGCTGCCCGCCGGCGCGCTGGCGCAGGTCGGCAACGTGCTGTGCATCGGCTCGGGCAAGGGCGGCGTCGGCAAGTCGACGCTGACCTCCAACCTCGCCGCGGCGCTGACGCTCGACGGCAAGTCGGTCGGCATCCTCGACGCCGACGTCTGGGGTTACTCGATCCCGCGCATGTTCGGCCTCGGCAGCGAGCGCCCGCCGGTCTCGCCCGAGCGCAAGATCCTCCCGATGCAGGCCCACGGCGTGAAGGTCATGTCGATCGGCTTCTTCGTCGAGGAGGACGCGGCGGTCGTCTGGCGGGGGCCGATGCTCCACAAGGCGCTGACGCAGTTCCTCGAGGATGTCGCGTGGGGCGAGCTGGACTACCTGCTCGTCGACCTGCCGCCCGGCACCGGCGATGTCTCGATGACGCTCGCCCAGCTCCTGCCGCAGGCGCAGTTCATCATCGTCACGACGCCGCAGCCGACCGCGCAGAAGGTTGCCCGCCGCGCCGCGCAGATGGCGGGCAAGGTCTCGCTCGAGATCGCCGGCATCGTCGAGAACATGGCCGGCTTCACGACCCCCTCGGGCGAGCGCTTTCAGATCTTCGGCGAGGGCGGCGGCCAGGCGCTCGCCGACGAGATCGACGTGCCGCTGCTGGGCAAGGTCCCGCTGACGATGCCCCTGCGCGCGCAGGCCGACGAGGGTACGCCGCTCGTCTTCACCGATCCCGACGACCCGGCCGCGCAGGCGATCCGCCACGCGGCTCGGGGGATCGTCGCGATGACCCCGGTGGAGCTACCGGTCCTGCAGGGACCGGCCCCCACCGGGATCAGCCTGCCGATGATGTGAGGTCGCCGGTAGGTCAGCGATGCCGAGCCGACGCCATGGCTGCGAGCCCGCGCGACGCGGCACCGATGACGGGACGGCGAAGCTAGGCGACCTCGCGCAGGTTCCCGCTCTCGACCTCGTAGACGAAGCCGCGCACGGAGCTCTTGTTCGGGATGAAGGGGCTCGCGTTGACGCGCGCCAGCGACTGACGGACGTCCTCGTCGACGTCGGGGAACGCCTCCGCCGCCCACTCCGGCTTGATCCCGACGTCGTCTTGGATGCCGCGCTTGAACTCGTCGTCGGTGAAGGTCAGCATGCCGCAGTCCGTGTGATGGATGAGCACGATCTCCTCGGTGCCCAGCAGCCGCTGCGAGATCGCGAGGGAGCGGATCTCGTCGTCGGTGATGACGCCGCCGGCGTTGCGGATGACGTGCGCGTCACCCTCCTGCAGGCCGAGCAGGCCGTACGGGTTCAGGCGAGCGTCCATGCAGGCGACGATCGCGATCTTCCGGCCCGGGGGCATCGGCAGATCGCCCTTGTCGAAACCCGCGGCGTACGCCTTCGCGTTCTCCAGCAGCTCGTCGGTCACGCTCATGTGATGGCCTCCTCGTAAAGGGCGATACTTGATCGAGAAAGCTGAGATTATCGAGCTGGGGCTACGCCCCCGACTTGAAGTAGTCGGCGTTGATCTGCGTGTACTTCTGCCACTCCTCCGGAAGCTGATCCTCCGCGAAGCAGGCATCGACCGGGCACGCCTCGACGCAGGCATCGCAGTCGATGCACTCCTCGGGGTCGATGTAGAGCATCTCCACCCTGTCGTAGTCGGGCTCGTCGGTGGTGGGGTGGATGCAGTCGACGGGGCACACCTCGACACACGAGTTGTCCTTCGTGCCGATGCAAGGCTCCGCGATCACGTATGCCATGAAGCAGTCGTTTCCTTCGCTGTCGTCTGAGGCCGGACCGGCCGGACATAGTATCCAGCGGGTGCTCTGGACCCCCGCTGCCGCGTGCTTCTGCTGACGGGCGCCACGGGCGTGGTCGGGCGTGCGCTGCTGCGCCGCCTGACGACCGCGGGCGAGCCGGTGCGCTGTCTCGTGCGCGATCCGCGCCGCCTGGGCTCCGAGCGCGTGCGCGTGCAGATCGCGCTCGGCGATCTCGCCGACCCGCCCTCGTTTCGCAACGCCATGCGCGGGGTGCGGACCGTCGTGCATCTTGCCGCCGCGATCCGCGACCAGCCGCTTGGCTCGATCGAGGAGCTCAACGGGATCGCGACCTGGCGGATGGTGCAGGCCGCCGAGCGCGCGGGCGTCGAGCACTTCGTCTTCACGAGCGCGCTCGGCGCCGTCAGCCACGACCGCACGCGCTACCTGCGCGCCAAGGCGCTCGCCGAGCGCGCCGTGCTGGCCTCCGACGTGCGCCACACCGTCTTCGCGCCCTCGCTGTACTACGCCCCGGGCGACCCGTTTCTCACGCTGCTGGAGCGGATGGCGATGGTGCTTCCGGCCGTGCCGGTCAGCGGGCGCGGCCTGGCGCTCTACCAGCCGATCTGGGCGGAGGACGTCGCCGAGGCGATCGCCGCCGGCCTCGCGGGAGCGGGCGACGGGCGGCGGCGCTACGAGCTCGCCGGGCCGCAGACCCTCTCCTATCGCCAGATCGCCGAGATCGCGCTGCGCGCCGCGGGGCGGCCGCGCCCGCTCGTCAACGTGCCGACGCCGATCGTCAGCCGCGCCCTGCGCGTCCTCGAGACGTTCATGCAGTCGCGCACGCCCGCCACGTGGGACGAGGCCGAGCTGCTCGAGGTCTCGATGACCTCCCCGCACGGCAGCGCCGATGCGGAGTCGCTCGGGGTGACACCCCGGGCGATGGCCGAGGTGCTCGGCGTGTGAGCTCAGCCCAGCGCGAGCGGCGCGGCGCGATGTGCCCACGGCGCCGCGGCCTCGACCTGCGCCGCGAGCGCGAGCAGCGCGCCCTCCTGCGCCGGCCGGCCGAGGACCTGCACGGCGAGCGGCAGGCCGTCGTCGTACGTGTAGAGCGGCAGCGAGATCGCCGGTGAGCCGGTGACGTTGCTGATCGCGGTGTACGGCGTGAAATGGCCGGAGCGCTCGAATGTGCCGAGCGGGTCGGGGCCGCACGGGTCGAGCTCGCCGATCGGCAGCGGCGGCTGCGCGAGCGCGGGCGTCAGCAGTGCGTCGTAGGGCGCCGCCCACGTCGTGACCGTACGCGCGAACGCCTGCAGCCGGTAGGTCGCGACGGTCGCCTGCACCGCGGTGATGGCGTTGCACAGCCTCCAGAGCGCCCAGCTCAGCGGCTCCATGTCCTCTTCGCGGGGGGCGCGGCCGGCGAGCAGCGCGGCGTTGGCGATCGAGGCACAGATCGCGGGGCCGAACGCGTGCGTGAAGAGCTCGAGCAGGCCCGGCTGCTGCCAGGGCGGCTGCACTTCCTCGATCTCGTGGCCGAGTCCCTCGAGCAGGCGCGCCGCGTCGTGCGTGGCCCGCGCACAGGCCGGATGCAGGTCGGTCTCCAGCAGCGGCATGAGCGTCGTGACGCCGATCCGCAGCCGGCGGGGCTCGCGCGCCGCCGTGGCGGCGAACGGCTCCGACGGCGGCGGCGCCCACGACGCATCGCCGACCTCGGGCCCGGCGAGCACGTCGAGCAGCAGCGCGGTCTCGCGCACGCTGCGGGTCAGGACCCCGTCGGTTACGAGGAACTGCTCGCCGACGTCCGGCGCGTGCGAGACGCGGCCGCGCTGCGGCTTGAGGCCCACGAGACCGCAACAGGCCGCCGGGATCCGCAG
>DASYVZ010000473.1:0-2169 GCA_035936515.1 Solirubrobacteraceae bacterium
ATCTTCGGCAGGCCCGCCTCCGGAACCTCGCCGGAGAGCAGCGGCAGCGGGTCGACCGAGCACGCCGAGCACGCCGCGGCGCCGCGGCGGACCTCGAAGTGCAGGTGCGGCGCCGTGCTGTGCCCCGTCGAGCCGACGAGCCCGATGACCTGCCCGCGTCTGACGCGCGCGCCGGGGCGGACGCCCACCGCGACGCCGCTCATGTGCGCATAGCAGGACGCGAGGCTCGGGCGGTGCTGGATGCAGACGAAGTTGCCGTAGCCGCCGGACTGACCGGGCGACTCGACGCTCACGACGACCCCACCGTCGGCGGCATGGATCGGCGTGCCTGACGGCGCGAGGAAGTCGACGCCGTTGTGCAGGTGGCCGGGGCGCGGGCAGCCGAAGTAGCCACAGCCGCCGACGAGGCCCTTGACGGGGGTCGCGAGCTCGCCGCGGCCGGGCATCGGCAGCGTGGCGAGCAGCTGCCAGGCGCGGGCGCGCTCGAGCACCATGGTCGCTGAGAGGCGACCTTCGGGGGTGGCGCCGTAGCGCTTGGCGACGGCGTTCGTCGCGTCGCGGTTGGCGAGCCCGCGCGCGCCGTTGGCCTTCAGCCCGGCGGCGATCGTCATGACGACGTCGAAGTCGTCGCTCGTATGCGGGTGGCGCCTGGTCTGGTGCGGGTAGCGCGCCGGGCGCACGATGCCCTTGATGGCGCTGCGGTGGCGCGTCCAGCGGCGGTGCGTCGCGTACGTTGGCGGGGCCTGCTTGAAGCCCGTCTCCTGGTAGTGCACGGCCGCGACGAGGTAGAGGGAGACGCCGAAGCGCTGCTTGGCGAGCGTGTACAGCGAGTAGTACGGGTGCTCGGCCAGCAGGCGCTTGCGTTCGCTGAGGGGCTTGATCGCGCGGCGGATGTCGGCGGGGGTCGGTTTGCCCTCCAGGTCCGTCGTGAGCTGATGCGCGATCTCGTCGTGCGTCGGCTCCTTGACCAACGGGTTCGTCGCCTTCGCGCTCTGACCGAAGGAGATCGCGATCGTCAGAAGCAGGCAGAGGACCGCCGCCACCGCGAGCAGCGGAGGCAGCAGTACATGGCGCGCCAGCCTTGCGGCCGGCCGCAGAGTCTGCCGTGTCGACGCCTCCACCCGCATGGCCTTTTCACGGCCGGGCGGCCGCGGCCTCCGGGTGCAACGAAACTCGCATTACGCTGGCGGCCGTGATCGGCGTGATCGTCCCCGTGCATGGATTTGCCCCGTATCTGGCGGAGGCGCTGGATTGCGTGCTCGCCCAGACGGGCGCGGGGTCGTTGGAGGTGGTGGTGGTCGACGACGCGTCGCCGGAGCCGTTGGTGCTGCATGAGGACCACGCGCCGCACTGCCGGCTCGTGCGGCGGGAGGACTGCGGCGGGCCCGCGGCGGCGCGGGCGAGCGCCTTGGCTTCGTTGAGCGACGCGGTGTCGCTCGTGGCGCTCTGCGACGCCGACGACGCGTGGCTGCCGGGCAAGCTCGCGCGGCAGGCGGCGGCGTTCGAGGAGTCGCCGGACGCGGTCGCCTGCTTCACGCGCGCCCTGATCGTCGGCGCCGACGGCCGTGCCACCGGCGAACGCTGGACTGAGCTTCGCGCTGGGCTGCATGCCGGGCCGTCGTTCGCCGCGCTCCTGTACGAGGCCAACCCGATCCCGACCTCGAGCATGCTGCTGCGCCGGTCTGCGCTGGAGGAAGCCGGCGGCTTCGCCTCCCCGGTGCGAGTCGCCGAGGACTGGGACCTCTGGCTGCGCCTCGCCGCCGGGGGCGCCAGCTTCATCTGCGTCGGGGAGACGCTCGTGCGCTACCGCCGCCACCCGGGCGGACTGACGGCCGATGTCGAGGCGCTGGCGCGCTGCCAGCAGGAGCTGCACAGGGCGCACGCTGCGCTGGTGAGCCACGAGGTCCGCGAGCGGGCTTTGGCGCGCGATGCGGCCGCTCTGAGCTCGGCGCAGCGGCGGGGGCTGCGAGCCCTCGTGCCGAAGCGCGATCCCTACCGGCGCTGAGAGCGTCGCAGCCGAAGGCTCGGCCGAGGGCGGTTGGGAACGAGCCTTCCCAATTCGAACGCCCACACCGCAGGGCCGTCGAGCAGTCCGAGCAGCGCCGCGTCACGATCTCCCCGCGCCGCCGCGACGAGGCCCGCCCCGGCGCGCTTCACGCTCCACCAGGC
>DASYVZ010000474.1:0-5064 GCA_035936515.1 Solirubrobacteraceae bacterium
GCCTCGGTGTGACCGAACTCGACGTGCCCGAGTTCATGCCGCGCCGCTTCTGACGCCTCCTCTGCGGCGGCGTCGTCGGCGCCGCCGCTAGCCTCGTGCCGTGAAGCAACGGGCCTCCGGAATGGTCGCGGCAGGGCACCCGCTGACCGCGCAGGCCGGCGCCGACGTGCTGCGCGCCGGCGGAAACGCGGTTGACGCGGCCGTCGCGGCGATGCTGACCTCCTGGGTCGCCGAGCCGTTGCTCAGCGGCCCCGGCGCGGGCGGCTACATGCTCGTCTCGGAGCCGGGGAAGCCGCCGGTGCTGCTCGACTTCTTCGTCGCCGCGCCCGGCTACGGCCGCGAACCGCAGGATCGGGCCCCGCTCGTGCCCGTCGAGGTCGACTTCGGCGGGGACGCGACGCAGATCTTCCATGTCGGCGCGGCGTCCTGCGGGACGTACGGCAACCCGGCGGGGATCGATGCCGCCATGCGCCGGTGGGGCTCGGTCGCGCTGGCGGACCTGGCGGCTCCCGCGGCGGCGCTCGCGCGCGACGGGGTCGTCGTCAACACGCAGCAGGCCGAGGTCATCCTCCTGCTGGAGTGGATCCTGCGCACGACGCCGGAGTGCGAGGCGGTCTATGCGCCCGGTGGAGCGCTGCTGAACGTCGGCGACTGCTGGTGCGACCCGGCGCTGGGTGACACGATCGAGTGCCTGGGCCGCGAGGGCTGCGCGCCGTTCTACAGCGGTGACATCGCCGCCGCTGTCGTGGAGTGGATCGGCGCTCACGGCGGAATCCTGTCGGCGGACGACCTGAGCCGGTACGCGGCGATCGAGCGCGCGCCGCTGTGCGTGCGCTACCGCGGCCGCAGCGTCTTCACCAACCCGCCGCCCTCGGCCGGAGGGATCCTGCTGGCGCTCGCCCTGGGACGGCTGGACGCCGAACCCGGCCCGCCGTCGCTGCCGCAGATCATCCGCGCGATGGACGAGGCCCAGGACGAGCGCACCCCGGAGTTTCTCGACGGGCTCGCCGAGCCCGGGTTCGCCGACACGTTCCTGGGCTCGCGCCTGGGGGCGACAACGCACATCTCGGTCATCGATGCCGCTGGCCGCGCCTGCGCGGTGACGTGCACCAACGGAGAGGGCTCGGGCGTCCTCGTCCCCGGAACCGGGATCCACGTCAACAACATCATGGGCGAGGAGGACCTCAGCCCGCTGGGCTTCCATCACGCGCCGGCCGGCCGGCGGATGCCGTCGATGATGTCGCCGACGGTCGTGACCGCCGAGGGCGACGTGCACGTCGCCCTCGGCTCGTCGGGCTCCAACCGCATACGTTCGGCGCTTCTGCAGACGATCGTCGCCGTGGTGGATCATGGCCTGCCGGCCGCTGCCGCGCTCGCGGAGCCGCGCGTGCACTTCGAGAGCGGCGTCATCTACGCCGAGCCGGGAATCCCGCTCGACGAGCTCGCCTGCAACCCGTACGAGATCAAGGCGTTCCGCGCCAAGAGCATGTTCTTCGGCGGCGTCCAAGCGGTGACCCGCGATCCGGAGACGGGAGAGCTCAGCGGGGCGGGCGATCCGCGTCGCGGCGGCGTGGCAAGGCCGACGTGACCCCCAGATCGAGGGTGAGACGGGTCGCCCGAATAGCCGGCAGCTGCCGTGGACCGGGCCCCTGGAGTACGACTTGAGCCTTCGATCTCGGTTCTCCGCGTCCCATCGGGCGCCGGTCCGCGTCGCGATCGCCGCGGCGGCTCTGGCGACCGTCGCCTGCGGCACGCCGTCGCCTGATCTGTTCGTCGTCGAGCGCTACGGGACGGTCCCCGGCGCCCGGCTCAGGCTCCTCGTGTCCGACCAGACCGCCCGCTGCAACGACGGCCCGGTCAAGAACCTCACGAGCGCGCAGATCATCGAGGCGCGCGACCTCCGGCGCGACCTGCTGCTCTTGCAGACCGACGACGAGCCCATCCCGAAGGCACCGCCGGCGCAGTTCTTCAGGTTCGTCGTGCAGACGGAGGAGGGAACGCTGCGCTATCCCGACACCCAGCAGCGTCCGACGGTCCTGCCGCGCCTGTCGCGCTTCGTGCGGCGGGTGGCGATCGATACGTGCGGACTGACGCGCTGAGGAAGCGCCAAGGAGGCGGCATGCAGTCGACGAGGTGGCGTTCGACGTCGACACGGGGGACGAACCCGCAGACCTCCGGCGCGCGCAACCGGGGGCGCCACCACGACGGCTGCGCTACAACTCAGCGGTGCCGAGCCGCCGCCGAGCAGGCGCCATCCGGGGGATCGCGCTGAGCGCCGGCGTGGCGCTCGGAGTGCTGGGTCCTGCGACGGTCGCGCTGGCGGGGCCGTCGCCGCAGCGCACCGTGCGCGTGCGCCTCGCCGCCAGCGGGAACCCCAACGGCGCGAGCATCGAGCCCGCACTGTCGGGGAACGCGCGCCGGGTGGCCTTCACGTCCGCGGCCACGAACCTCACGCCGAAGGACGACGGCAACGGATCCAAGCGCGACGTCTTCGTCTACGACCAGGGCAGCGGCGCGGTCGAGCTCGTCTCCGCCGGCCTCGGCGGAGCGGCGGCGGACGCGACCTCGGGCCAGCCGGTGCTCGACGACGACGGCAGCCACGTCGCGTTCGCCTCGCGCGCGACGAACCTCGTCGCCGACGACACCAACCACTTCTCCGATGTGTTCGTGCTGGTCGCCGGAGCCGGGCTCGTGCGAGCGAGCGTGGCGAGCGACGAGGCGCAGGGAAGCGGGGCGTCAGCCGAGCCCGACGTCTCCTCCGATGGCCGGCTGGTCGTCTTCACGTCGCGCGCCGACAACCTCGTGCCCGGCGACACGAACGGCAGCGAGGACGTGTTCGTCCGCGACATGGTGACCGGCACCACGAGCCTCGTGAGCCGCGGTCTGGGAGAGGTTTCCGCCGACGGTCGCTCGTCGGCGCCCGCGATCAGCGCCGACGGGCGCTTCGTGACCTTCTCGTCTGATGCATCCAACCTCGTCGCAGGCGACCGCAACCGCCGCCAAGACGTGTTCCGCCGCGATCTGCTCACGCACCACACGAAGCTGATCAGCATCAGGCGCGGTGGCGGTGGCGGGCAGAACAAGGCGATGTCGGGGGGCCGGGCGCAGGTGTCCGACGTCAGCCGCGACGGGCGCTTCGTCGTCTTCGAGTCCGATGCGACGAACCTCGTCGCGCGCGACCGCAACCGCCGGACGGACGTCTTCGTACGCGATGTGCGCCGCGGATCGACCCGGCGCGTCAGCCTGAGCACGACGAACGAAGAGGGAAGCGGCGCCTCGTTCCTGCCGACGATCACGCCCGACGGACGCTTCGTCGCCTTCGCATCGCGAGCCGACGATCTGGTGGCCGAGGACGCCCGCGGCCTCGACGTGTTCGTCCGCGACGTCGGGCGGGAGACCACCGTGATCGCGAACGTGAGCTCGCGCGGGCGCCTGCGCGGACGCGAGCGCGCGACCCCGCCCCCCACGCGGCCGTCGCTGAGCGCCGATGGCGCCACCGCCGCGTTCGCCTCGTCGGCATCGAACTACGTCGGCGGCGACACCAACCGGGTGGCCGACGTGTTCCTGCGGCGCCTGACGCCCGCGGCGAGTGCCACCGCCGTTCGCCGCGTCGGTCTGGTGGACGGGCGCCTGCTCATCGTGTTTCGCGCCCACGACCGCTCGCCGTCGCCGCTGCAGTGCCGCCTCGACCGCGGCGAGCCGACGCTGTGCCCGCTCGGCGGGCTGCTGCTGCCCAAGCTGAGCCGAGGCAGGCACGTGCTGCACGCGCTGGCCGGCGCGCCGGGCGCCCACTACGCCCGCCGTCCGATCGTCATCCGCATGACGATCGGCAAGGGACGCCCGCGCGTTCGGGTCCAGAATCCGGGCGATCGCCTGTGATTTCGGCTCGAGATTTTGCAGATGCTCATAAACCGGGTATAAGGACAGCTTCGGTTCGAGATTTTAGGGGGAGTACATGGCTGGACGAGGCCGTTCCATTGGGGGCGGGGCAATTGCCCTCGCCACCGGCATGCTGATCGCTCTGCCCACGTTCTCCAACGGAGCGACCGTCACGAACGAGCTGCGCTCCTTCGACTCCGTCCAGACGCGGGTGGGACCAGCCGATCCCCCCCAGACGAAGCCGCCACTGCACGGCACCAACCCGCACGGCCAGGGCACAGCCGCGGTCGTCGACCTGACGCCCAACCCGCAGCGTCCCTACACGGTCGACGCAAATGGCAACGCCGCGGACGAGGACATCATCGTCGGTCGCTCACGCGGCGAGCAGCGCGCCGACGGGACCTACCACGGCCACATCACCGTCGCAGCGGCCTTCGGCAACGAGATCATCGGCCGGGACACCTTGCCGGGCCAGAGGATCGGAACGGCGGACGCCCCCGAGGGGATCGCCACCGACCTGCTCACGGGGCTCTGCACCAGCACGGGCATCTGCCTCGGCCTCGTCGAGGTCTACTCGGAGACGACGGCCACCGGCTCGTTCAACAGCTTCAGCCTCGCGCGGGCCGCGCTTGGCGGCACCAGCGGCGTCCCGGCCGTGAGCATCGCGGCGGCGAGATCGACCGGCAACATCACAAGCGACGGCACCTGCCAGGCCTCGAGCGGGTCCAGCCAGGTGGCGGAAGTCACCATCGGCGCGGCAGCCGCCGACGTCGCGGAGTCCAGCAGCCAGTCCGTGGCGTGCCGTGGAGCGGCACCGACGCAGACCAACACCTCGAGGGTGATCGAGCTCCGCGCCACAGCCGGAGCGGTGCCCGTTCCGGTTCCGGTTGACGCCGGCTGCCTCGGCGGCGCTCCGGACACGGTGACCGGCCTGCCGCTGCTGCTGCCGATCGTCTGCAACGCCGATGACTCCTCGGCCACGAACCCGCCCGGCAACCAGGCCGTCGCCCCGGCGGACCGTACGCTGGCGTATGGCGTGCGCCACGCGCTCGACGTCTACGTGCTGGCGACTGGCACCACCGCGCTTGCCCAGGTCTCGACCGCGCAGTCCGAGTCGCTCGCCGTTTCGCCTGCGGCCGCGACGACTCCGCCACCGCCGCCGCCGCCGCCCGCGGCGGAGACGCC
>DASYVZ010000475.1:0-2353 GCA_035936515.1 Solirubrobacteraceae bacterium
GCCTTGCCCAGCGCGTTGCCCACGAAGGTATCGGCGCTTTCCGGCGGCAGCTGCACGTCGTCGGGCAGCGGGAGGATCTCGTGCGCGGCCAGCAGCGTCGCGAACTCGCGCAGCTTGTGCGCGTTGCGCGTCGCGAGGACGAGCCTCACATCACTGCCTGTGCCTGCACGGCCCGCAGGTGCTCGATGCCGCCGGCGGCGAGCGCGAGCAGCTCGTCGAGGTGCGCGCGCGACAGCGGCGTGCGCTCGGCGGTCGCCTGGACCTCGATCAGCCCGCCCTCGCCGGTCATCACGACGTTCGCGTCCACCTCGGCGGTGGAGTCCTCGGCGTAGTCGAGGTCCAGCAGCGGGACGCCGCCGACGATCCCGCAGGAGATCGCCGCGACGCTGCCGGTCAGCGGAGAGCGCTCGATCTTCTCTTCCTTCAGCAGCCGGCGGATCGCGAGGTCCAGCGCGACGAAGGCGCCGGTGATCGACGCGCAGCGCGTGCCGCCGTCCGCCGTCAGCACGTCGCAGTCGAGGTAGATCGTGCGCTCGCCGAGCGCGCCGAAGTCGATCACGCCGCGGATCGAGCGCCCGATCAGGCGCTGGATCTCGACGCTGCGCCCGTCGAGCTTTCCCTTGGAGATGTCGCGCGCCTTGCGCTCGCCGGTCGAGGCCGGGAGCATCCCGTACTCCGCGGTGACCCAGCCGCGGCCCTGGCCGGCCATCCAATGCGGCACCGACTCCTGCACCGATGCCGTGCAGATGACGCGCGTCTCGCCCTGCGTGATGAGCGCCGACCCAGCGGCAGGCTTGACGAAGCCGGGATCGATCTTCGTCGGGCGCAGGTCGTCGGGCGCGCGGCCATAGGAGCGGCTGGGAGCAGCGGTGGTGGTCACGCGGATACCTCGATCGGAAGCTGGATGTGGTCGACTGCGCCCATCGGCAGCTGCAGGAAGCGCGAGCCGACGGTGGCGAACGCCTCGGCGTCGCCGGTGCATAGGAAGCTGTAGCGCCCCTCGCCGGTGTGCGGCGTCGCGAGGTCCCGCGCGTCGAGTGCGTGCTGGACGCGCCGCGCGATCGCGGTGCCCGAGGTGATGAGCGTCACCTGCGGGCCGAGCAGGCGCTGCAGCAGCGAGCGCACGAACGGATAGTGCGTGCAGCCGAGGATGGCCGTGTCGACCTGCGCGACGCGCAGCGGTGCGCAGTACTCGCGGGCGAGCGCGACGTCGTCCTCCGTGATCGGCGCGCCGTCCTGCGAGATCCGCGCGAGCTGCGGGCAGGCGACGCTCGTCAGCCGGACGAGCGCGTCCGCCGCGAGCACAGCGCGCTCGTAGGCGCCGCTGGCAATCGTCGCCGACGTCGCGAGCACGCCGATGCGCCCGTTGCGCGTCTGCGCCACGGCGAGGTTGGACTCCGGCCCGACGACGCCGATGACGTCGACGGCCCAGCCTTCGTCTGCGACGTGCGCCGTGACGTCGGCCAGCGCGCTCGACGTCGCCGAGTTGCACGCCACGACGATGAGCTTCGCGCCGCGCTCGAGCAGCGCGTCGGCGATCTGCCGGCTGAAGCCGCGCAGCTCGTCCGGCGTCCGGTCGCCGTAGGGAAAACGCGCCGAGTCGCCGAGATACAGGAAGTCCTCCTGCGGCAGCTCGACGAGCAGCTCATGCAGGACCGTGAGACCGCCGACACCGGAGTCGAATACGCCGATCGGGGCGGCGCGCTGAGGCGCAGAAGGCACGGGCGCCATGTTCGCAGAGGCGCCCGCTGTGCCCCGCGGCGCCTACTTCTTGACCCCGATCGACTGGATCGTGTCCTTGAGCTTCTTGGCGATCTCCGTCGCCAGCCCGCCGCCGTCCTTCATCCCCTTCGCGGCGATGACGACACCCGTCAGCAGCCCTGCGAGCAGGAGCATGAGCCCGACGTACTCGACCGTCCCCTGCCCGGACTGCCCGTGTGCGATCCGGGCGAGGTTTGCGTGGATCCAGCCCATCGTGCGATACGGCATGTGCGGCCTCCCAGGGATGTGGTGTGCCGCCCGGATGCTGCGCCGGATCGCGTGCCGGATCTACGCGCGTCTGTGACAAGTCTGAGAAGAAGCTGTTCTATACTCGCCCGCCAGGCGCCGGCCAAGTCGTCACGCGGTGCCCCCCTCAATGACCGGACCGATGCAGCGCATCTTCCGCCGCCGCGCCTCCGGCTCAGGTCGCCGTAGCCGCGCCGGCCTGCTCAGCCGACTTCCGTCCGGCCTCTTTCGCAGACGCTCGGGGCCCGACCGGCTGCCGTGGGGCAAGGCCGCGGCCCCCCTCGGGAGCGCTGCTGCGGGAGCCGCCCCGGGTGCGACGGTCGCCGGCGACCAGCACACGCACGTC
>DASYVZ010000476.1:0-1862 GCA_035936515.1 Solirubrobacteraceae bacterium
GTGCTGGCCGCGCGCGATGACGCGCAGGCGCTCGCGCGCCGTCACGTACGTCAGGCCGTTGTCGGCGATCGCCACGCCGCTCGCACCCTTGAGCCTGACGTGGCGCAGCAGCCGGTTGCGGCCCAGCGCGACCATCGCCACGCGGCCGCTGCTCAGCGTGACCGCGCCAGCGGCGCCGTTGTTCGCGACCGCGAGCTGGAGAGCCTGGCCGCGCAGCTCGATCAGCGCGCGCTGCGTGAGCGTCCGGGCGTCGAGCACGAGCAGCTGCGCACCGCGCGCGACGTACAGCGTCTCACCGCCGCGAGAGAGCTCGATGTCGGCGATCTCGGGCATGCCGGAGCCGATCGCGCTGCGACCCGTCTCCTGGCGCGTGTTGACGTCGACCGCGACGATCTCGGAGGCCGCGGAGACGTAGCCGCGCGCGCCGTCGCGCGACACCGCGACCGCCCGCGCCGGGCCCGGCAGAGCGAGCCGCGCGACGACCTCGTTCTGCGGGATGCCGAGAAACACGAGTTCCGGCGTGCCGGTCGCGACGAGCGTCACGCGGGCGTGCGTCGCGGGCGCGGCGATCAACGCCAGGCCGAAGACGAACAGCGCCGCGGCCCCTGGCGGGAACCCGCGCCCGAACTTCCTCGTCCCCCTACCGCCGATCATTCGCACTACAGAGATACCGCAACCGGCCCGAACGGATCGGCGGTTGGCGCAGATGCCATCCTTGCGTACGTGACCTCGCCAACCGTGGCGGCCCTCCAGACGACGCCCGTCAAGGGGCTGCGCGTCGCCCTCCGAGACGCGATCGAGCTGACGGCGACCGGCGTGCCCGAGGATCGGCGCTTCTATCTCGTCGACGAACGCGGGCGGATGGTCAACGGCAAGCAGCTCGGCGCGCTCAACGAGGTCGTCGCCAGGCTCGAGGGCGATGAGCTCGCGCTCACCTTCCCCGGCGGCGGCCGCGTCACCGGCCCGCTGGAGTTCGCCGCCGAGCCGCTGGCGACGACGTTCTTCTCGCGACCGACGCCCGCCCGTGAGCTGCTCGGTGACTTCGGCGCGGCGCTGTCGGAGCACGTCGGGCGCCGCGTGCGCGTCGTCGAGGGCCTGCACCGCAAGGCGCTCGATCGCGGCCGCGGCGGCGCGGCGAGCTTCATCTCGCGGGCGTCCCTGCAGGCGCTCGAGCGGGTCGCCGGAGCGCCCGTCGACGCCCGCCGCTTTCGCATGCTGATCGAGATCGATGGCCTCGGCGAACCCCACGAGGAGGACACCTGGATCGGCCGGCCGCTGCGCGTCGGCGGCGCGCTCGTGCGCGTGCGCGGGCACGTCGGCCGCTGCCTCGTCACCCAGCGCCATCCCGAGAGCGGCACGCCTGACCTGCCGACGCTCGACCTGCTGCGCTCCTACCGCGGCGGCCTCGATACCACCGAGCCGCTGGCGTTCGGCGTCTACGGCGAGGTGCTCGAGCCCGGCCGCGTCGCCGTCGGCGACCCACTGATCGTGCTCACGACTGGATGAAGGCGCGCACGTCGGCGTTGAAGCGCGCCGGACGCTCGAGCATGACCATGTGCCCGGTGTCGGGGTAGAGGATCTTCCGCGCCTCCGGGATCAGCCATTCGAACTCCGCCGCGTCGCGGACGGGCACGAGGCGATCCTCCTCGCCCCAGACGACGAGCGCCCGGCAGCCGATCTCGCCCAGCCGGTCGCGGATCGGATAGGCCGTCATCGCGTCCAGCGCGTCGTCGAAGCCGGGCTTGCCGGCGCCGTGCGCCTGCTCGAGGATGAGCGGGCCGGGCAGGCGGTCGGGGTGCGCGACGACGAGCAGCAGCAGGGCGCGGCGCAGGCGCCGGCTGCGCACGACGACGTCGGTGCGC
>DASYVZ010000477.1:0-5615 GCA_035936515.1 Solirubrobacteraceae bacterium
CCGACGCGCGGCATCGAACGCGTCGAGGTCAGCATCGACGGCGGGCGCTGGATAGAGGCGACGCTCGCCGCCGCACTCGACGTCGACGCGTGGCGCCAGTGGTTTCTGCCATGGGAGCCGACGCCCGGGCGGCACGTCATCGCGGTCCGCGCGACCGACGGCCTCGGCGAGGTCCAGACCGACGAGCGCACGCCCGTCGCGCCCGACGGCGCCGCCGGCCGTCACAGCATCGAAGTCGTCGTCGCCTGAGCCTCCGCTCCGCAGATTTCGCGCGTCTCCTCCTCGGGGGTCTCGCTGAGCATCGCTCTGTAGCCGGCACGACGACGCCCGCCCCGCCGCGACGTGCCCGAGCGCCGTTATGATCGGGCGGTGGCCGCTGCTCGGAGCACGCGATCCTCGGCGCGGCTCGCCCACCTGACGCATGCTCGGCCGGCGCTCGCGGGTCTGCCGGCGACGGCTGGCGCGATCCACCTCGTCATCGCCATCGAAGAGGCCGCCGCGGGCGAGTGGGGGCTCTCGGTCTTCCCCGCGCTCGTCGGGATCGGGCTGCTTGCGATCGGCTGGCTGATCTACCGCGATGTCGGCGGCGAGCGGCTGCTGAAGCTCGCCGCGATCGCCAGCGTCGCCATCGCCCTGGTGTGGGTCTTCTCGCGCACGACCGGGCTGCCGTTCGGAGCGGAGGCCGGAACCGCCACCGAGCCCGGCGTCGGCGACACGATCGCAACCCTGCTGGAACTGACGTTCGCAGCGACCGTCGCGCTCATCGCATCGCGGGGCGAGCAACCCGTCGCGTGGCTCAGCGGCGCGATCGGGGTCCGCCTGACGATCGTCGTCCTGTCTCTGTCGCTGTTGTTGTCCGCGTTCGGCGGCCATGCGCACTGAGCGACCGAGGGCGACAGCACCGCATCCACGCGCGGCGAGTCCCATCGGCACCGATACGGCACGGCGACCCGCGGTGATCGTGTCGATCTGCGGTCGTGCGGCCGCTCGCGACGGCCGCTCGGGCGGATGTCACCTGTTCGTCCACAGGCTGGGAGGACCGACCGGCGTTCGCCCGGTCACGAAGACGCCAACACGCCCGACGCGGAGACCGTGCCGCCGATCTCACGCGGGCGCATCGCCTTCGCGCGGACCTACCGCGCGAGCTCTGGACCGATCGTCTACACGAAGCGGCTGATCGGCCGGCTTCCGCCAGAACGACATTCGCGATCCCGACTGGCAGGTGGTGGCAGCACCGCGCGTTCGCGACCAGCGGCGCAGCTCCGGCGCGGCGCCGCGGCCGTCAGTTGCGGACGCCGTGCAGCGGGTTGGGGATCTGCACGTAGCGGTCGATGTCGTTGTGCATCCGGGTACGCATGTTCGCGCGACAGGGCCAGGTCGCGTCGTCGAGCAGCCGGTCGAGCAGCGGCGTCGTCTCCTCCGCCGCCGCGCGCTCGCGCTCGAGCAGCGCCTTGAGGTCGGCGAGCAGCACGATCTCTTCGACGAGTCCCGCAACGCCGAGCGCGTTGATGACGCTCAGCGCGTTGTCGAGGAACGGTCCCTCCCCGATGCCCGGGCCGGCCGCGGCGATGTCGTCGTGCGCAGCCTGCTGCGGCGAGCCGTGCGTCTCACGCAGCACGCAGCGCGCGGGCCAGCCGTCCTCGAGCTCGATCAGCGTGTTCTGCTGGTCGCTCCGGAGCGACAGGCCGAGCTGCGCGCGCAGATGCAGCAGCGGCAGCACCGCGATCTCGGCGTAGCGCGCGAACCACTCGCGTGCGACATCTTCGGCGAGGCGACCGCTGCGCTCCGCCAGCCGCGCGACGATCTGCGCCAGCCGGCTGCTGCCGCCGAACGGATGGTCCTGGACGAGCACCTCGACGGCGCTGACGTCGGTCTCGGAGTCGGCGCTCCAGCGGTTCTCGCGCAGCTGCACGGAAAGCCCCGCGACCGGCGTCCCCTCGCGCGAGACGGCGAGGTAGGCGGGGTCCTGCAGGAGCGTGAGCTGCGGTGCGGCCTCGCCGGCGGCCGCCGCCTGCGCCTCGAGCTCACGGGCGGCGGTGACGGCGGCCTCCATCTCGGCGATCGGCGTCAGGCGCATCTCGTCGGTCATGTGGGCGTGCAGGCTGAAGGTCAGCTGCCACGGCCAGTCGCCGTTGTAGACGGTGCGCATCGACGTCGTCGGGGTGACCGGGCTGCCGAGCTCGCCGAGGTCGACGATGAGCCCCTCCTCGAGCAGCGCGGAAACCGGCGCGCGGCCGCGCAGGTGCGCGAACTCCCACGGGTGGACCGGCAGCAGCACCCGCTCGCCCAGGTCGGCGAGCGCCGCGTCCAGCGCCGCACCGTCGACGGCCGCGTCGTCGCGCAGCAGCCGCTCGGTCAGCTCGGCCGCGGAGGTTCCGGTCGCGCTGTTCTGCTCGATGAGCGAAGGATCGACGGCCAGCCACTGCAGGCGAAAGCGCGGCTGGCGCTCCGGCGCGTAGGCGGCGATGTCGTCGGGCTCCATCCCCCAGCGGCTCAGCGTCGTGGGATGCGCCATGTGGCCGAGCAGGCCCGCCTGCTCTGCGTCGATGAAGCGCACCGGCTCGGCGTTCCAAAGCTCGTCGACCTCGTCGGCCCGTGCGTCGAGGACGGTGCCGATCGCGTTGACGCTCTGGCGGATGCGCGACAGCAGCAGCGTGGGGTCGGGTCCGCGCAGGTGGCGCGCGGTCATCTCGGGGCCGGCGTGCGTCTCGCCGAGCTCGTCGGCGAGCATCGACATGAGCGTCTCGAGCGAGATCGCCCACGGCTCGCCGCCGGCCATCGCGATCTGCGCGGGGGTACGGAAGCGGTGGCGGTGCGTCGGCGAGAGATGGCGGATGCCGGCGAGGACGGCGGTGCGGTCCTCGGGGAAGGGGAGCACCGCGATGTACTCGTCCCCCTCCGCGGCGAGCTCGGGCAGCGTGGAGGCCGGCAGCGGGCGCCAGTCGCCACCCTCGCGGGTGTAGCAGTTCAAGACCGCCTCGGTGACCGCGCTCACCGCCGCGTCGAAGCCGGGGGTCCGCGGCCACTCGCGGACCTTCATCCAGGCCCAATCCTTCAGATCGTCTTGGCTGTGCATGCTCGCTTCACACCTTCTTGGAATGCGCCAACGGCGCCGGGCTTACCTCGTTCGATGCTACGCAACTGCGAACATGCTTTCCGTGATCGGCCCGGGCGCTCCCGCACCTGACTTCGAGCTGCCCGACCAGGATGGCGAAAACGTCCGGCTGTCGGCCTTGCGCGGCCGCACGATCGTCCTGTACTTCTATCCCCGGGCCAACACCCCGGGCTGCACGACGCAGGCCTGCTCGATCCGCGATCGCGATGCCGAGTACGCGGCGGCCGGCGTGAAGGTCATCGGCATCTCGCCCGACCCCGTCGCGAAGGTCAAGAAGTTCCACGACAAGAAGGACCTGAACTTCACGCTGCTGGCCGACGAGGACCACGCCGTCTGCGATCGGTACGGCGTCTGGGTGCAGAAGTCGATGTACGGCAAGACGTACATGGGTGCGCAGCGTGCGACGTTCATCATCGACCGCGACGGCTGCATCCGCCACGTCATCCCGAAGGCCTCGCCCAAGACGCACGACGACGAGGTCCTCGAGGCCGTCGCCGAGCTGAACGCCGCCGCGTAGCGCCCGGCGGGGACGCCCGCGCGCTGCGCGGCTGCGTCGTGCGCCCGGCGTTCGCTGAACCGTTCGTACCTCGGGTGCGTACGTGCGTCGTATTGTGCGCGTCGTGTCGAGCTTCGGACCGCCGAGCTTTGAGATCGTGGTGAGTCCCGCTCCCCGCGACGGCGTCGTCGTTGCGCTCGTCGGGGAGATCGACCTCTCGACAGCGCCCGACTTCGAGACGGCGCTGCGCGAGCGGCTCGCCGCCGGTCCGGTGCGCCTGGATCTGCGCGGGCTGTCGTTCATGGACTCATCGGGTATCCGCGTCCTGGATGCCATCCTCCGAGACCTGCCGGACATGCGCGGCGCGCTGCTGATCGAGCCGACGCTGCAGCCGGCCGTCCGTCAGGTCATCGCCCTCACCGGGATGACCGAAGCGCTGCCCTTCGACGGCCCGCCGCCGACCGAGCCGAGGCCGTGAGCGCGTTCGCGCGCAACAACGTCATCGTGCACGGCCCGAAGGACGGTCGGCCGATGATGTTCTCCCACGGCTTCGGCTGCGACCAGAACATGTGGCGCTTCGTCTGGCCGGCGTTCGCCGACGACTTCCGGATCGTCCTCTTCGACCACGTCGGCGCCGGCGGCTCGGACCCCGCTGCGTTCGACCGCACGCGCTATTCGTCGCTGCACGGATACGCCGACGACATCCTCGCGATCAGCCGCGAGCTCGAGCTGCGCGACGTCGTCTTCGTCGGCCATTCGGTCAGCGCGATGATCGGTGTCCTCGCTGCCGGCGCGGAGCCCGATCGCTTCGGCGCGCTCGTGCTGATCGGGCCGTCGCCGCGTTACATCGACGACGGCGACTACCTGGGCGGGTTCAGCGAGGAGGACATCGCGGGCCTGCTGGAGTCGATGGACGCGAACTTCCTCGGCTGGTCGAGCGCCATGGCGCCGGTGATCATGGGCAACGAGGACCGCCCCGAGCTCGGCGAGGAGCTGACGAACAGCTTCTGTCGCAGCGACCCCGAGATCGCCAAGCAGTTCGCCCGCGTGACCTTCATGTCCGACAACCGCGAGGACCTCGCCAGGGTGCGCACGCCGAGCCTCGTCCTGCAGTGCTTCGACGACCCGATCGCACCCGAGGCCGTCGGCCGCTACGTCGCCGGCTGCCTGCCCGAGAGCCAATACGTCGAGCTCGAGGCGACCGGCCACTGCCCGAACCTCAGCGCGCCACAGGAGACGATCGCCGCGATCAGGGCGTTCGTCGACGCGTGAGCGCCAGGCCGCGCGCGGGCGCCGCGTGACGCAGGACGACGTACTGCTCGAGGAAAGCGCGGAGGAACTCTTCGAGGACGCCCCCTGCGGCTATCTCACCTGCGGCGTCGACGGGACGATCCTGCGCGTCAACCGCACGTTCGAACGCTGGACCGGACACGACCGCGCGACCCTGGTGGGCACGCGCTTCCGGGACCTGCTGGCGCCGGCCGGGCGGATCTACCACGAGACGCACTACGTCCCGCTGCTGCAGATGCAGGGCGCGGTGCGCGAGATCGCCCTGGAGATCCTGCGCGCCGACGGCACGCGCCTGCCGGCCCTGATCAACTCCGACCAGCGGCGCGACGACGAGGGACGGCCGCGGGTCATCCGCACGACGGTCTTCGATGCCACCGATCGCCGCGCCTACGAGCAGGAGCTGCTGCGCTCGCGCCGCCGCGAGCAGGAGATCGCCCAGCTCCTGCAGCGCAGCCTGCTGTCGGGCGAACCGCCGTCGTCCGCCGAGATCTGCGTCGAGGTCGTCTACCGCGCCGCGCAGCACGAGGTGGGCGGCGACTGGCACGACGCGTTCTGGCTCGACGACGAGCAGACCGCCGGCCTCGTCGTCGGCGACGTTGTCGGCCGCGGCCTCGAGGCGGCGGCGGCGATGGGCCAGCTGCGCAGCGCGATCCGCGCGCTCGCCTCGACCGGCCTCGCCCCCGGGCCGCTGCTCGACGCGCTCGACGGCTTCGT
>DASYVZ010000478.1:0-2553 GCA_035936515.1 Solirubrobacteraceae bacterium
ACCGCGAGCTATGCGGCGAGCGCTTCGACGCGATCGCGAGCATCGGCATGGTCGAGCACGTCGGCGCTGCGCAGCTCGACGAGTACGCCGCCAGCCTGGCGCGGCTGCTCGGACCCGACGGCCGGCTACTCAACCACGGGATCGCGCGCCTTCACCACTCAAACGCACAGCCGGGCGCGTTCTCGCAGCGTTACGTGTTTCCCGATGCCGCGCCTCCGCACTTGTCGCGGATGCTGCTCGCGCTCGAGCGCGCAGGGTTCGCCTGCGAGCACGTCGAGAGCTTCCCCGAGCACTACGCCCGCACGCTCGCGCATTGGGCCGCACGGCTGGACGCCAATGCGGCTGAGGCCCGACAGATCGCAGGCGCCGAACGCATGCGCGTCTGGCGGCTGTACCTGCGCGCCGCGCGCCATGGCTTTCAGACCGACTTCACCTCCGTCTACCAAGTGCGCTGCCGAAGGCTGCACTGACAGGTGCTCGACTCGTCACGGGTCAGACCTTGCACATCCCGCGTCACCCTGCGCCGATCAGCACCAGGCCCAGCGTCCGGTCAGGGTTCCTCGGAGGGACGCGCTGCCGGCGGAGTCGAGCGCCGTCAGGGCGGCCGTTCCGCGTCCCGCTGATGGACCGGCTATCGACTACATCCCTTCCACTGTGGAACGCGCCGCCGGCCGCAGGTCCTCCCCCCTCCCCGGCCCATTCGAGTGCGCTCGGGCACCGACTCGCGGCGCACGACCAACCCCAGGTGGCGACGCTGCTTGTCCGTGAGTCGTCGCCGGCCTAGCGGAGGGTCACGTCCCGTAGCGTGGTGTAAGACGCGGTCGGACGGAACGTAGTTCCGGCCACCGCGGCGCTCATCATCGTCGGAGTTCTCGAGGCTTCGACAAAGGAGGCCGGCAGTGGCCGGAGCAGACAGGATGACGATCGCTGAGGTCGTCAGGGAGGTGCTGCGTGACGAGCACGCAGACGTGATCCGCGAGTCCGTCAGGCTGGTGGCGCAGGAGCTGATGGAGGCCGAGGTCGCCGAGTTGATCGGTGCGCAGCATGGCGAGCGCACCGAGGATCGTGCGACGCATCGCAATGGTTACCGGCCGCGGCGCTGGGACACCAGGGCGGGCGAGATCGAGTTGCAGATCCCCAAGCTGCGTCAGGGCTCGTACTTTCCGAGCTTTCTGCAGCCGCGTAAGCGCTCTGAGCAGGCGCTCGTGTCGGTGGTGCAGCAGGCCTACGTCTGCGGCGTTTCGACGCGGCGCGTCGATCAGCTCGTCGAGAGTCTGGGGCTGCGGATCTCAAAGTCGGAGGTCAGCCGGATCGCCGGGCTGCTCGATGAGCAGGTGCAGGCGTTTCGCCAGCGGCCGCTGGAGGGTCGCTACCCGTATGTGTTCGTCGACGCGAAGATCGAGAAGGTCCGCGACGGCGGCCGCGTGGCGCGTAAGTGCGTGGTGATCGCGCACGCCGTGCACGAGACCGGCCGCCGCGAGATCATCGGCCTGGACGTCGGCGAGGCCGAGACCGAGGCGTTCTGGACAGAGTTCCTCAGATCGCTCGTCGCGCGCGGCCTCGTCGGCGTGCAGCTGGCCATCAGCGACGCGCACCCGGGCTTGAAGGCCGCGATCGCGCGGGTCCTCGGCTCGCCGTGGCAGCGCTGCACCGTGCACTTCCTGCGCGACCTCAGAGGGCACTGCCGCAAAGACCAGCACGACGCCCTGGGCGCTCTGATCCGCCAGATCTTCACCGCCGCCGATGGCGCTGAAGCGCGCCGGCGCCTCGCCGACGCGATCGGCCAGCTCGAGCCGCGGCTGCCGAAGATCGCGCGCCTCTTGGATGAGGCCGAAGACGACGTCCTGGCGTTCTACGCGTTCCCGGCCGAGCACTGGCCCAAGCTGCGCTCCACCAACCCGCTGGAGCGCTTTAACCGCGAGATCGGGCGGCGCACCGACGTCGTCGGCATCTTCCCCGACGACCCCTCACTGATCCGCCTCGTCTCGATGCTTGCCATCGAGGCCAACGACGAATGGCTCGTCGGGCGCAGCTACATCAGCCAAGGCTCGATGGCAACTCTCTACGAGTCACGGACCGATCGACCTCTCCCTTCCCGATCTGAAGAGGAGGTCGCCGAGCTCGCCGCCGCGTGAGCACCAACGTCGTCAACCGACGAGATGAGCGCAGATCTCTTACACCACGTCCCGGGACTTGACTGCGCGACGGCCGCGCACCGACTACTTTTGCGCGCCGAAAGCCTGTTCACAGGCGCGACCTACCTCGAGCAGCTTCCCGACAACCCGCTGAAGTCCTACGGCGGCCGCTCACTGCACGAGCAATCGCACGGCGAGTCGTTTCTCGCGATCCTGCTCAACCGCTTCGGAGCCAACGGCCTGTACATCCTCGACGAGCCCGAAGCAGCACTGTCGACACAAAACTGCCTGACGTTCCTCGCACGGGTGCATCAACTCATCCAAGACGGCTCGCAACTCGTCGTCGCCACCCACTCGCCGCTCATCCTCGGCTACCCCCACGCGCTGATCTACCAATGCGACGAACATGGTCTGCAGC
>DASYVZ010000479.1:0-4960 GCA_035936515.1 Solirubrobacteraceae bacterium
GACGATCTGCGCCGTCAAGGACCGCGCCGAGCTGCTCTACGAGGCGTTCGTGAAGTCCAACCGCCTCGCGCTCATGTGGGGCGCGCCGTTCGGCCTCGGCCTGGCGCTGTTCGCCGAGGACATCGTGCGCTTCGGCATCGGTGAGGAGTGGCGGCCGGCGATCGGCCTCATGCAGGCCATCGGCGTCTCGGTCGCCGTGCACCAGATCGGCTTCAACTGGGACGCCTTCTATCGCGCCAGGGCAGATACGAAGCCCATCGGGATCGCGGCCGCGATCGCCATCGTCGCGTTCCTCGCGATCGCGCTGCCGCTGCTGGCGATCGAGGGTCTGGCAGGGCTGGCGATCGCCACCCTGCTCGTCGAGGCGGTGAACTTCGCGGTGCGGATGTTCTACCTGCGCCGGCTGTTTCCCGACTTTCGCTTCCTGCGCCACACCGTCCGCGCCCTGCTGCCCAGCGTCCCCGCCGTCGCGCTGATCCTCGGCCTGCGCCTCGCGTTCGGCGAGGAGGCCACGCTGCTCGCCGCGCTGGGCATGTTCGCGCTCTACGGCTTGGCGACGCTCGCCGCCACCGCGCTCGTCGAGCGCCGCCTGCTGCGCGAGATCGTGGCCTACCTGCGCCGCCGGCCGGCGGCGGGCGCCGCGGCCTGAGCGCTCCCGCGCCTGCCGTTCAGGCCACGACCTCGAACTGCGACATGAGGCCGTGGTCCTCGTGGTCGAGCATGTGGCAGTGCATGACGTACTTGCCGGTGTAGTCGCTCATGCGCCCGGCGATGACGACGCGCTCGCGCGGATCGAGGAAGAACGTGTCCTTCAGGCACGCCTCCCAGGGCGGCGGGCGGCGGCCGTTGCGCGAGATCATGTACCAGTCGGTGTGGTGCAGGTGGATGAGGTGCGCGACCCCGGTCGGGTTGTGCAGTTCCCAGGTGATCGTCTCGCCGAGCTTCGCGGTCACGTCGGCGTAGGTGGGGGCGAACGACCGCCCGTTGACGAGCCAGCGCGGCCGCAGCCCGCCGCTCACGGCGAAGCTCCAGACATGGGACGGCTGCCGTGACGCCTCGGCGACCCACGCCGGCAGCGGGCGCAGCTCGGGCGGCACCGATGTGCGATCCCGCTCGCGCGTCGACCCGACGCGAAACTCCATCAGCCGGCCGGCGTACGGCACGGACCCCAGGGACTTCGGCCCGCCGGGGCGCCGGCCGCTGAGCAGACGCACGCGCCCCCCGCGCGCCGCGGCGAAGTCCACGACGATCTCGACGCGCTCACCCGGGCCGATCAGGATCCGGCTGCGGCGCACCGGGCGCGGCATGAGGCCGGCGTCGGTCGCGATCTGGACCATCGGCAGACCGCCGCTCAGGCGCAGCTCGTAGGCCCGGAAGTGCGACGCGTTGAGCACCCGCAGGCGGTAGCGCTGCGCGCGGACGCGGTGGTGGGGCAGCACCGCGCCGTTGACCAGCACCCGCTCGCCCGTGACGCCGTCGTTCGGCGGACGCCGCTGGGCGGCAAACGGATCGGTGAGCTGGTTGCGCGCGTCGAACGAGCGGTCGGCGAGCATGAGCGGGATGTCGCGCGAACCGCGCGGCAGCGGCAGCGACGCGTCGAGCTCGTCGTCGAGGATCCACATCCCGGCGAGCCCCCGCCAGATGTTGCGGGCGGTCCGGTCGAGGCGGTGGTCGTGGTACCACTGGAAGGCGCTGCGTTCGGGCGCGCCGTCCTCGACTTGCTCGTAGGTGTAGGTGCGTTCGCCCCCGGGGAAGATCAGCAGGTCGTTGCCCGACTCGGCGCTGCTGAGCCCAGGAGAGATGTCGCAGTACAGCGACTGCGGCTGGGCGCTCGTCAGCCCGCCGGGATGGCCGTCCTCGCTGCAGCGGTTGTGCCCGCCGTGCAGATGGACGGTGAGCTCGCCCGCCTGCCGGGGAAGCCGGTGCTGGAAGCGCACGCGCGTCGTCACGCCCGCCGGGCGGCGGATCGTCGGCCCTGGGAAGCTGCCGCCGTAGGTCCACATCCGGGTCCTGCGCCCCGGCAGGATCGAGACCTCGGCCTCGCGCATCGGGATCGTGAGGTCGGCGCCGGTCAGGACCTTCGGGATCGGCAGCGGGTTCGCGTAGGGCTCGACCGCGCGTGCAACCGGCCGTCGCGCGCCGGCCGGCGGGGTGCCCGCCACCTGCGGCAGGGCGAGCGCGAGCGTGCCCGCCGCTGCGGCGGACAGCAGCGATCGACGGCTGATGCCGTCGACCGGCGGCTGCGGCTGGGGTTGGGACTGCGGCTGCTGTTGCATCGAAGCGCTGCGGGCGGGGAGCGCATCCCCCGCCCGCTCGATCGCTGGTCGCCGCTAGTCGGTGACCCTGATCTGACCCTGCATCTCCGGATGGATGATGCACATGTACCGCAGGACCTGCCCCGGCCGCGCGCGGACGTCCTGCGTGATCTCCTCGTCCTGCTTCTCCGAGAACCACGAATCGCCGGTCTCGACCTTGCGCGAGAAGCGGCGGTCCCAGCCGCGCAGGAGCGCATCGACGTGCGGTCGGTTGACCTTCTCCTCCTCCTCGTCGAACTTGTGCGCGACGGCGGCCGTGAGGCAGATCTTCCCGGGCGTGAAGCACGCCCTCATGTCCTCGGGGCTGTCCGGCAGCACGTTCTTCGCGACGAGCGTGAACGTATGCGGCCCCTTCTCTTTCGGATCGCTGAGGTTGCGCACGCGCAGCGGCTCACCGGCCTTCACGTGCGTAGATCCCGTAAAGCGCAAGGTGGGGGTGGACCTCATCGAGATGGTCTTCGGGACGCTGGCGGCGGCTTGGACGCTCTCGCCCGCGGAAGCGGGCGACCCACCCCCAGCCGCCGCCACCAAGCCGGCCACGGCACCCGCTGCCACGAGCCCTCGCGACGCCATAGAACGTGCGGTCCTCATCACCCTCATCTCCCTTGTCCGAAGAAATCCGCGGGCAACCTACCAGCATTCAGTGGATCGGCGATAGAGAGCTAACCGAACCCCGGGAGTACGGTGAACCGAACCACGGGACCCGGTAAAACGCGGAGTTCTCTGCTCCGGGCGCCGCCGAGGCTATGCCTTGCCGCGCGTGTCGGCACGAAGAGCAGGGGGTTGGCGCAGCAGCGCCTCGATCTGCTCGAGCGAGACCGTCCGCTCGGCTTGGATGGCGCGGCGCTCGCGCAGCACGCGCCGGATCTCCGCCAGCCCTGCCATCCGGCCGGCGACCTCGACCGGCGCCAACCGCCGTGGCCGGTTGGTGCGCAGCTCGAGCAGCCAGCGCCGCGCGAGCGACCGCGGGTCGGTCCGTGGCAGGCAACGCACCGCGCACCATGCGCTGTTGCGCGCCACATAGAAGCGCGCGCGCGCGTGCGAGCGCGTGGTGGCGCCGAGGCGATGGACGACGCGCGCCGACGGCACGAGCAGCGCGTGCCAGCCGCCCAGCACCGCGCGGAAGGCGAGGTCGACATCCTCGTAGTACAGGAAGAAGCGCTCCTCGTAGCCGCCGAGCGCGTCGAAGACGTCGCGCCGGAAGACCGGCGCCGCGCCCGGCGCCGCGAAGACGCGGTAGGGCTCGGCGGGAAGATCGTCGAGCGGGTGCTCGCGCAGCAGCTTGTAGGCGTAGCCGGCCGCGCAGTACTGGTCGCCCGCGCTCTCGATCCGACCCGTCGCGGCGCTGACGAGCACGCTGCCGAGCGCCCACGTCCGCTCGTCGCGACGCGCGGCCGTCAGCTGCGCGAGCCAGTCGGGCGCCGGCGTGGCATCGGAGTTCAGGACGCAGACCCAGGGCGCCGCCGTCGCCCGCACGCCGCGGTTGGCGCCCCCGCCGAACCCGAGGTTGCGCCCCAGCGAGAGCACGCGCACGCTGGGATGGCGCGCGCGCAGCAGCGCCAACGAGCCGTCGCGCGAGCCGTTGTCGGCGACGACGATCTCGTCGGGCGCGATCGTCTGCGACGCGAGGGCCGCGAGGCAGTCGGGCAGCAGCCGTTCGCCGTTGTAGTTGACGATGACGACGGCGACGCCGCAGGACGGTGGCATACCGCTACCGCCCGGGATCGAAGCGCGCGATGAAGGCGTCGACGTCGGGGCTGGAGAGGACATCGACGCGCTCCTTGACGAGCTCGGTCGGCCAGTCCCACCACCGGATGCGCAGCAGCGCCTCGACCTGCGCGTCGCTGAAGCGCCGGCCGATCTCGCGCGCCGGGTTGCCGACGACGATCGCGTAGGGCCGCACGTCCCTGGCGACCACGGCCTTCGTGCCGACGACAGCGCCGTCGCCGATCGTCACGCCCGACATCACCGTGCAGCCGTTGGTCACCCACGTGTCGCTGCCGACGACGATGTCGCCGCGGCCGTGCGTGAAGCCGTCCTCGTAGGCGCCGGGGAGCTCGAGCATCGCGCGCAGGCCGTAGAGCGAGACCCACTCGATGCGGTGCAGCCCGCCGACGTAGAAGTCCGCGTCCGGCGCGATCGAGGCGAAGTTGCCGATGATCACGCGGCCCGTATCGCCCTTGAAGCGAATGACGTTGGGCGCGTAGTAGCTCATGTTGCCCATGACGAGCGTGCCGTCGGCGAGGTGCTCCTGCGCGCGGTCCTGCAGGGCGACGGTGCCCTCGGCGTTGTTGAGCGTGCGGCGCAGGTGCTCGACGGCCTCTACGCGCGACTTCAGGCGGCGGGCGTGCTGGACGACCCGCCGGGCCTGACGGGCGGCGCGTCGGACGGGGCTCGGCATCGCGCGCCAGTGTAGGCGGCGGCGCGCGTGCGGCCGACGGCACGGCGGCCGGTACCCTCGCGACGTGGCTGTCGATCCCGCGCTGGCGAAGCTCTACGAGGCCAAGGCGCAGACGTACGCGGCGTTCGGCAACGGCGCCATCGCCGCGCATGCGCAGCGCCTGCTGCCCGCCGGCGGGCGGGTGCTGGACATCGGCTGCGCGTCCGGCGGCCTGCTCGCGCTGCTGCGTCCCCACGCGGGGTAC
>DASYVZ010000480.1:0-6981 GCA_035936515.1 Solirubrobacteraceae bacterium
GCTCGTGCCCGCGGGCGTCGAGCTCGAGTGCGAGGACGGCGGGCAGCCGGCCTACTGGTGGCTCGTGGCCGCGGAGTAGGGACCGAAGGCGCCGCCGCCACCGCCACAATGGGCCGATGGCCAGCGCGTTCGCCGATTCGCAAGAGCTTCACCGCGCCACGCTGCTGGCGGCCCCGCTGCGCTGGCCGCGGCCGTCGGCGCTCGACGCGCCCCTGAAGGTCACGCCGCAGAAGTCCGCCGACGCCGCCGCCCAGCTCGGCCTGCTGACGATCGGCGACCTGCTCGAGCACCTGCCGCGCGACCGCCGCACGGCGCGCACGGTCGCGACGCTGAATCCCGACGAGGTCGCGACGGTCGTCGTCGAGGTGCGCTCCATCACGAGTCGGCCGGTGCGCCGCCGCGGGATGAAGCCGCTCGTCGAGGCGACGGTCGCCGACGAGACGGGGGTCATGAAGGCGACGTTCTTCAACCAGCCCTGGCTGCAGCGCAAGTACCCCGCCGGCACGCGGCTGGTCCTGCACGGAAAGTATGCGGCGCGCAACGCGTTTCGCGTGACGAGCCACGCGCCGACCGACGAGTCGACCGGCAGCGCGAGCGAGGTGGCGCACTACCCGGCGACGGAGGGCCTCTCCTCAACGCAGATCCTCGCGCTCGTGCGCGCCCACCTCGCCGCGGCCGAGCACGCCGCCGAGCCGCTGCCGGCGCGGGCGCGCGTGCAGCGCGGGCTGCCGGACCGGACCGCAGCGATCATGGCCGCGCACGCCGGCGATCACGAGGGAGGGCGTCGCCGGCTGGCCTTCGACGAGCTGCTGCTCGCCCAGCTCTCGCTGCTGCGCCGCCGCGCCCAGCGGCGGGCGTCCGGTGCGGCGCCGGTGCTCGACGGGCCGCAATCGCTGTCGCGGCGCTGGCGCGAGGAGCTGCTGCCGTTCGCGCCGACCGGCGACCAGCTGCGGGCGATGGCGAAGCTCGACGAGGAGCTCGCCCAGCCGCGGCCGATGCAGCGCTTGCTGATGGGCGAGGTCGGCTCGGGCAAGACCGTCGTGGCGCTGCACGCGATCCTGCGCGCCGTCGAGCAGGACATGCAGGCGGTGTTTATGGCGCCGACCGAGACGCTCGCCGAGCAGCACTTCGCGACGCTGCAGGCGCTCATGCCCGGCGAGGCGGTGCGCGCGGCGCTGCTGACCGGCTCGACCACGGCGGCGCGCCGGGCCGACACGCTGAGCAAGCTCGCGACAGGGGAGCTGTCGTTCGTCGTCGGCACGCACGCGCTCGTCGAGCCCGATGTCGTGTTCGACCGCCTGGCCGTCGTCGTGGTGGACGAGCAGCACCGCTTCGGGGTGCGCCAGCGCGCGGCGCTCGACGCGAAGGCCCAGGACGGCCTCGTGCCGCACGTCCTGCACATGACGGCGACGCCGATCCCGCGCACGATGGCGCTGCTGCGCTACGGCGACCTCGACATCACGACGCTGCGCGAGCTGCCGCGCGGACGCCGGCCGGTGGCGACCCACGTCGCCTCGACCGACGCCGAGCGCGCACGCGCCTACGACCTCATCCGCGAGGAGCTCGACGCCGGGCGCCAGGCGTTCGTCGTGTGCCCGCTGGTCGAGGAGTCCGAGGCGCTGCAGGCGCGCGCGGCGACCGCCGAGTACGAGCGCCTGCGCGCCGGCGAGCTGCGCGACTACCGCGTCGCGCTGCTGCACGGCCAGATGCGCCCGCGCGAGAAGCAGGCGGCGATGCTCTCGTTCGCGGCCGGCGAGGCCGACGTGCTCGTCGCGACGACGGTCATCGAGGTCGGCATCGACATCCCGAACGCGACGGTGATGCTCGTCGAGGGCGCCGAGCGCTACGGCATCAGCCAGCTGCACCAGTTGCGCGGGCGCGTCGGCCGCGGTGCGCACGGCGCGACATGCCTGCTCTTCGGGCCCAAGCACGCGGCGCGGCTGCGCGCGCTCGAGCGCTGCTCCGACGGATTCGAACTCGCGCAGATCGACCTCGAGCTGCGCGGCGAGGGCGAGCTCGCCGGCACGCGCCAGTCCGGGCTCGCGCAGTTCAAGGTCGCCCGGCTGCCCGAGGACGAGCCGCTGGCTGAAGCGGCGAAGGTGTACGCCGAGTCCGTGCTTGCGGTGGATCCGGAGCTGGTGGAGCCCGAGCATGCGCTCCTCGGGGATGCGCTGGCTGCGGTCTACGGGGCGGGCGAGCTTGCGCCGTTGCCGGCGTGACCGTGAGCGTGGTGCCGAAAAAGATGCCGTTCGCCGGCACCCTCCCGGACGCCGTCACGAAGTCGGCCACGCGGACGGTAGGACCATGAGGGTCGTTGCCGGCCTCTACGGCGGCCGCCGCCTCACCGCTCCGGCCGGCGACGAGACCCGCCCCACGAGCGACCGCGTCCGCGAGGCGCTCTTCAGCGTCCTCGGCGCCTCGATCCGCGACGCGCGCGTGCTCGACCTCTTCGCCGGCTCCGGCGCGCTGGGCATCGAGGCGCTCTCGCGTGGCGCCGCCGAAGCCGTGTTCGTCGACCGCTCGCACAAGGCCATCGCCGCCATCCGCGCGAACCTCGAAGCGCTGAGCATCGACGCCGAGGTACGCCCGATCGAGGCGCGCGCGGCGCTCCGCGCGGCATCCGCTCGCCGCGAGGCATACGATCTGGTCTTCCTCGATCCCCCCTACCGGCGCACCGCCGAGCTGGGGCGGGAGCTGTCGGAGGGGCTGAGCGCGGTGCTCGCACCCGGTGCCCGCGTCGTCACCGAGAGCGACCGCCGTGCTCCGCTGGAGCTCGACCTGCCACTGGCCGACGAGCGCCGCTACGGCGACACCGTCATCCGCATCCATGAACCCTGACCACCGCATCGCCCTTTGCCCCGGCTCCTACGACCCCGTCACCAACGGCCATCTCGACGTGATCTCGCGCGCGGCCGAGCTGTTCGACGAGGTCGTCGTCGCGGTCGTCGACCTGCCGATGCGCAAGGGCTCGACGCTGTTCGGCGCCGAGGAGCGGATCAGCTTCATCGAGGAGGCCACGCAGCACATCGAGTGCGTGCGCGTGATCGCCTTCGCGACGCTCGTCGTGGACTTCGCGCGGGAGGTCGGCGCGAAGGTGATCGTCAAGGGCCTGCGCGCGATCTCGGACTTCGAGTACGAGTTCGAGATGCACCAGCTCAACCGCCTGCAGGCCGCCGACATCGACACGCTCTACCTCATGGCCAGCCCGCAGTACAGTTTCATCAGCTCGAGTGGGATCAAGGAACTTGCCACCTTCGGTGGAAACATCGACGGGCTTGTCCCGGAACGGGTGGCCAGGCGCTTGAAGGAAGAGCTGGGCCACTAGCGAAACAAGGGTTGCCATGGACGTCCTCGTACTCATCGACAAGCTCGACGACTTGGTGCACAACGCCAAGCTCGTCCCGATGACGGGCCAGGTTCGCGTCGACAAGGATGAGATCTACGACATCCTCGACCAGATGCGCGCGACGATCCCCGAGGAGATCAAGCAGGCGCGCTGGATCGTCAAGGAACGTCAGGAGATGCTCGCCGAGGCCAAGCGCGAGGCCGAGCGGATCATCAAGGAGGCGCGCGAGCGCCAGGACCAGCTCGTCGGCGAGGAAGAGGTCACGAAGCAGGCCCAGCGCGCCGCCGAGGACATCATCGAGGACGCCCGCGCCCGCGAGCGCGAGATCCGCCTCGGCGCCGAGGACTACGCCGACGAGATCCTCAACACCCTCGAGGTCAACCTCTCGAAGTTCATCGCCGCCGTCCAGCGCGGCCGTGAGCGCCTGCAGGGCAAGGACGAGCCCGCCGAAGTCCGCTAGACGGCGGCGCCGCACCGCGCTTCGCCGCTCAGCGCACGAAGAAGCGCTCCTCACCCTCGGGCTCGACGACCGTCACCCGCAGGTCCTCGACCTCGGCACCGGGTGGACCCGTGCGAGCCCACAGCACGACCGCGGCGACGGCATCCGGCGGACCTTCCAGATGTGCCTGCACCGTTCCGTCGGGACGGTTGCGCACCCAGCCGCTGACACCGTGGCGGATCGCCTCGCGGCGCATGCCGTCGCGAAAGAAGACGCCCTGCACGCGGCCGCAGATCACGACGTTGCGGGCCACGGGCGCGCTCACGCGGCGGGCGTGTCGGTCTTGCAGCCCAGCAGCGCCGGGAGCTGCGCCATGTCGTCGAAGACCTCACCGCCCGCGTCGGCGAGCGCGTCCGCGTCGCTGTCGGCGGCGAACGCCAGCGCGCGCATCCGCGCTGCACGCGCGGCCTGCACCCCCGGGACGCTGTCCTCGACGACCGCGGTAGCGGCCGGATCGAAGCCCATCGCGCGCGCCGCGTGCAGGAAGAGGTCCGGTGCCGGCTTGCCATGCGCCACCTCGGTGGCGCTGAAGATGCGCCCCTCGAAGCGCTCCCACAATCCCGTCGCGCGCAGCGTCACCGCCATCTTGTGGTGCGGACCGGAGGAAGCGACGCACATCGGCAGCTCGATGTCGTCGAGCGCCTCGACGACTCCGGCGATCGGTTGCAGCTCGACGGCGAACCGCGCCTCGACCGCGGCGTAGTAGCGCTGCGGGATGTCGGCGGGCAGCGCCGCGCCGTGGCGCTGCTCGGCGAGCTCCATGACCGACGTCAGCGAGCGCCCGCGGTAGTCGCGCAGGCACAGCTCGAGCGTCGTGGGCAGCCCGACGCTCGTCAGCAGCCCCGCGAGCACGGTGTTGGAGATCAGCTCGGTGTCGACGAGCACGCCGTCGCAGTCGAAGATCACCGCCTCGGTCACGCCTCGTCAGGCTATCCAGCGCAAAGCGTCGATCGGCCGCGCGGCGATCAGGCGGCGGGCGCGTTGCGGGCGTCCGCCAGCAGCCCTTCGATGGTCGCGAGGTGACCGCGCACGTTGGCGGCCATGGCGTCGACGATCCGGCGTGCCTCCTCGATCCCCGTCGTGGCGTTCGTGAGCTGCGACTTGATGCGGCGCACGTCCTCCATGGCGCCCTGCGCGCGCTCGACCTCGGCCTGCAGCGCGGCCGCGTCGACCCCGCCGCCGGCGGCCCGTGCCATCAGCACGCGGGCGCGGGCCAAGCCGTACGCCACCTCGAGCGCCAGCGTCGAGCCCTCGTCGGGATCGAACGTCACGAATAGCTTGTCGCCGTTGAACTCGCGCAGCGGATGCGTCCGCGCCGGCAGCTTGGCCTCGGAGGAGACGACCAGCACCGCGTAATCGGCGGTGCGCGTCTCCAGCGCGCCGTCGAGCTCGGCGAGCGCCTCGTTCTTGGACAGCTTGGAGTTCTTGGCCTCGAAGACGATCTTGCCGCGCGCCGGACCCGTGCAGGCGTCGATCGCGACGACCACGTCGCCCTTCTTGCCGCCCTCGCCGCGCATGTCGCCGACGGCGTCGCAATCGTCGCCGCGCGCCGCGGCGATGGCCAGCACCGCCTCCGCGACGGACTCCTCGTACGTGCGGCCCTTCGCGGTGCCCTTGTCCTGCACGGCGGCGATCTGGGCGAGCTTCTCGCGCTCGGCGCGCAGCTCGGCGATCTCGACGCGCATCGCCTCCAGGCGCGCGCTCATCGAGCGCAGCTGCTCGGACTGCTCGCCGGCGATCTGGCGCGTGGCAGCCAGATGCGTGCGCTGGAAGACGGCCAGCGGGTTGGAATCGGTGTCGGCCGACAGCTGCTTGCGCAGATCCTCGCGCATCTGCGCCGAGACCTCGCCGAGGACCGCGCGCACGCGGTGCTGGACGGCCGTAGAGGATTCCTCGCCGAAGTGGCGCGCGAGCGCCTTGGTGACATGGCCGTGCTCCGGACCGAAGACCTCGTCGACCTTCTCGTCGAGACGCTCGGCGACAGCGCGGGCGCGCTCGACGAATGCGGCATCGAGCTCGCGCGCGGTCTTCTCGAACTCGGCGCGGACGAACTCCGCGTTGGCGCCGGTCTGCTCGCGATCCAGCACGCGCGCGCCGATCTCGATCGCCTCGACGACGAAGCGGACCGGGTCCTCGCGCTCGGAGGCCAACCGCACCGCCGTCTCGTCGTCGACGGTGAGGAAGTCGATCGCCAGGCGGCGGTTGCAGACCTGGACGCGGGCGAGGGGAAGGGGGAGCGCGGAGACGGGCTTCATGACGCAGCGACCCACGCTACGGGTCGCACCCGACGGATTGCAGGACGTCAGCCGGTGCGCGCCTTCCACCAGCGCAGGAGATCCTGGCGCTGGTGCTCGAGCGGGTTCGCGCGGCGGTTGCGCTTGCTGACTCGCCGCAACGCCTCGGCCGGCGAGACGTCCTCCTCGAGCGCGATGATCGCCGCCGCCACCGTCGCCGAGCGCTGCATCCCGGCGCGGCAGTGCACGTACACGCGCTCGCCGTTCGCCAGCCAGGGGCGCACGGTCTGCACGGCGCGCTCGATGTGGCCGGGCAGCAGGTTGCCGTAGTCGACGACCTCGACGCGCTCCTCCAAAATTCCCGCGTTCGCGAGCGCCGTCGCGCACGCCTCGCGCCCGTCGCCCTCGTACTCGACGTCCTGCACGAGGTTGAAGACGCACGTCACCCCGGCCTCCAGGAGCGCCGCGACGTCGTCGGCGTCCTGCGGATAGGCGCCGATCAGCAGCTCGTCGCCGACCTGGCCGAAGCCGAAATGCTCAAACCAACCTGACACCACGCCCGAGGGTAGAGCCTGGCCGCACGCGCCAACTGCGCCTCCCGGGGCGCGGTCCATGCGCTCGTCGCCGATGAGCCTGCTCGCGACGCTCCATAGGCTCATCGGATGGGTGCGCTCGCCATTGCTTTGCACGACGCCGGCGGAACGGCCGCCCCGCGCGAACGGAGCGCGCAGTTGCGCGCGCTGCTGCACGACGAGCTGGCGCGCTCCGAGCGAGAGCTCGGGCTGTCGCGCTCGGGCCGCGACGAGCCCGTCACGATCGGCTTCGCGGCCACGCCGGATGCGCTGCTGGCCGTCGTGCCGGTGCCGGTCGCGGTGCGCGCCGACCCCGGCGCGGTATCCGAG
>DASYVZ010000481.1:0-4964 GCA_035936515.1 Solirubrobacteraceae bacterium
GGGCCCGACGGCGCAGCCGGTGACGGCGGCGGCGGCGGCTCGTCGTTGTCGACGATCGTCGCACCGGCACGCGCACGGCCCGGCGTCGCGGAGACGGGCGACGCGAGCCACAGCTCGAAGGTCTCGTCGGGCTCGTCGGCGCCGTCGTCGAGCGTGGGAACGCCGATGCTCGCCGACGTCGCGCCCGCGGAGATCGCGATCGTGCCGCTGCGCGCCGTGTAGTCCTGTCCGGAGACCGCGCTGCCATCGGCGGTGGTGAAGGCGACCGACACGTCGTGCCCGCTCGGCGCGCTCAGCGAGATCGTGAACGCTGCGGTGGCGCCCTCCGCCGTGGCGGGCGCGTCTGAGACGGCGACCACCGGCGGCGGGTCGTCATCCAGGATGGTGGCGACGCCCTCACCATCGATGATCTCGCTCGAGCCCGACAGAAGCACGCGGAACGTCTCCGACGGCTCGTCGAGCGCATCTCCTCGGACGGCGACATGCACCTGCTGGGCCTGCTTGCCGCCGAGCGGCAGCGACCCGAAGAACAGCGACCCCGAGGTCGCCGCGTAGTCCGCGGGCGCGCGCGCCGTCCCATCGGCGGTGGCGAAGGCGATCGTCGCGTTGCCCGTGAGCAGGCCGCCCGTGCGCGTCACCGTGAAGGACGCGACGGCGCCGTCGCCGTTGGTCTCGAAGACAGTGACGTCGCCGATGCTGATGGACGCCTGTGCCGCAGGCGCCCCGCCCGCCAGCAGGAGCGCGGAGACCAGCAGCGTCCTGAACGTGAACGACGTGCAACGACGCCTCCCCTGGCCGAGCATGACGCGGACCGTACCGGGCGGCCCCGACGAAGACCACCGCCGCCTGACGCTCCGAGAGCTCGGGGGGTGGGACTCGAACCCGGTCGGGGTGTAGCTGCGTCAGCCTCTTGGCCGAGGTTCTCCAAGGGCTGGCGCCTCGACAAGGCCGGCCGCACGGACAACATCGACGGCATGATCGCGCTGTGCATGGCCGTAGAACGCGGCGAGCACCAGCCCGAGCCCGTGGAGTTCGGGTTGGCGAGTACGGAGCTTCCCCGTCTCCGCCGGGGCGAGTAATGCGCATCCGGCTGCGTCGCCTGCACCTGGCAAATGCTGCTTTCGCCTTGAAAGCAGCAGCGCGACGACGTGTTTGTGAGGCGCGGTGGCGGCGTGCGCAGGTGACCTTCTAAAGATTCGCCGACCGGTACTGCGGCGCCGGCGCGATCGTCAGTAGTACGTGCGGGTTGATCCAGACCATGCCGCGTTCGGTGTCGAGCTTGATCAACGTCCCGTCACGCCGAGCTGCGTCGAAGCGGTCGGCGAGCGCCTGCGGGTCCTCGTCGGTTTCGATCTTCTCGCCGTTCTGCAGCTTGACCGTTGTCGAGGCCACGCTACGCGGCCTCGTCGAGCTGCTGTGGGATCGCTGACTCGCGGTGGATGATCTGCCCGTCGTCATCGACAAGCAGCCGCTCGTCGCGCGGCGAGTAGGCGCTGGCCCTACCGGCCGCGAGGGTTGCCGCCTGCTCTGCGGTAACCGCGGTTCCGTTGATCGTGCCGTCGCTGTTCTTGCTGCGGAGGGTGTAGCTCATCGGCGAAGGGTATGGGTGGCCCCGGATGTCGGATTGCTACTCCGATTGGTACCCCAGACGCACGGAACGCCCGCGTTTGCGGGCGTGTCCGACAGCTCGGGGGGTGGGACTCGAACCCACAACCCTTCGGTTAACAGCCGAATGCTCTGCCGATTGAGCTACCCCCGAATGCGGCTGGAAGGGTAGCGCGCTCGCGACCCGACGCAGCCCCGCGCACCGGATCGGTCGTGACGTCAGACCTGCTCCATGAGGCGATCGAGGCGCGTGCGCAGCTCGGTGCGCCGCGCCGCCAGCTCCTCGATCGCCGCCCCCTCGGCGCGGGCGGCGGCGATCTCGCGGCCCACGCGCGCGAGCGCGAGCTGCAGGCGCTCGATCTCGAAGTCGCGACGTGACGCGGAGGTCATCGCGGTGACGCGGACGGCAAGCTCGCGGATGAGCGCGACGAGCTCGCTGTCGTACACCTCGTCGAGCCCGTCGGTGGGTGACGCCAGGTGTGCCCGCAGGTGGGCCACCGCCCGGCGCGCCACGTCCGATGTGAGGTCCGCCTCCGGGTCGAGGTCCGCGAGCGCCGGGCCGCCGAGCTCGGGCAGCGCGACGCAGAGCGCGAGGAACGAACGCTCCATCGGGTCCCGGCGCCCCAGTTGTGGCGGACGCGGCGGCGCGGAGCGATCGCCACCGGGCTGTGTGCTCGCTCGATCCGGTCGTGCCGGCGCGCGCGCCAGCAAGGACTCGAGCAGGTCCGGGGAGAGATCCAGCCGCGAGGCCGCGATGCGGGCCAGCTCCTCGCGCTCGGCGCTCGGGTCGAGCAGCGAGAAGTCGTCGCGCAGCTCGTCGAGCACCCGGTCGCGGCCCTCCGCCGACGTCAGGTCGCCGAGCTCCAGGCGCCGCAGGACGCGAAAGCGCGCGAACGGGACGGCCGCCTCGACAAGCCGGCCGATCGCCTCGCCACCCTCACGCTGCACGAGGTCCGCCGGGTCGTCGCCCGGAGGCAGCCCGACGACGCGCAGGCGCAGCGGCGGCTTGCGGGCCGCCGCGATACGCGCGGCGCGCAGCATCGCCTCTTTGCCCGCGCTGTCGGCGTCGAGCGCGAGCTTGACCTCCGGCGCGAGCCGGGCGAGCTCGCCGATCTGGTCCTCGGTCAGCGCGGTGCCCATGATGCCGACGGCGTTGCGCACCCCCGCCTGGTGCATCGCGATGACGTCGGTGTAGCCCTCGGCGGCGACGACGCTCTGCGCCTTGGCCGCGGCGGCGCGCGCGAGGTCGGCGGCGAACAGCGTCCTACCCTTGTGGAACAGCTCGCTCTCGGGGCTGTTGACGTACTTCGGGCGGCGGTCGTTGGAGTCCCCGCCCAGCGTGCGCCCGGCGAACCCGCGCACGCGCCCGCGCGGATCGGCCAGCGGAAACATGATCTGCGAGCGGAAGCGGTCGTAGATGCGCCCGCCGGACTGCGACTTCTGGGCCAGCCCCGCGTCGTAGAGCTCGCGGTTGCCAAAGCCGGCGCGACGCGACGCGTTGAGCACGGTGTCCCACGCGCTCGGCGCGTAGCCGACGCGAAACTCGCGCAGGGTCGGCTCTTGCAGACCGCGCCCCGCCAGGTACTCCCGCGCCTTCGCCGCCTCCGCGGACTCCCAGAGCTGGCGCACGTAGTACGTCGCCGTGCGCTCGAGCAGCTCGAGCAGCCGCTCGCGGCGCTTGCGGCGCTCAGCCGCCTGCGGGTCTTCGTCCTCGAGCTCGAGCGTGACCTTGTAGCGATCGGCGAGGTGCTCCAGCGCGCCCTTGAAGTCGACGCCCTCGGTCTCCATGACGAAGGTGAACGCGTCGCCCGAGGCCTGGCAGCCGAAGCAGTGGTAGACCTTCTCCGCCGGGTTGATGCCGAACGAGGGGCTGCGCTCGTCGTGAAACGGGCATAGGCCGGTGAGCCGATTGGCGCCGGCGCGCTTGAGCTCCACGCGCGAGGACACGAGGTCGACCATGTCGACGGCGTCGCGCACGCGCTCCTTGGAGTCGTTCGTGTAGAGGGCCATGACGCCGCGCACGCTTCCTGCGCTAGAGCGCGAACGAGGTCGGCACGCTGAGCGCCTCGAACGCGCGCACGGCGTAACGATCGGTCATGCCGGCCAGGTAGTCGGTCACGCGCTGGGCGTGGTCGGCGCCGGGCGCTCCGCCGCCGTCGGGCACGAGCGCGGGATCTGATGCGTAGTGCTCGAAGAGCGTGCGCAGGACGCGCTCGATCCGCGAGTGCTCGCGGCGCGCCGCCGGGCCGAGGTAGACGCGCTCGAACATGAACTCGCGCAGAGCGGCCATCGCCGCGCCGACCTCCTCGCCCTGGACGATGTCGCCGGCGGCCTCGGAGGTCTCGACCAGATCGTGCACGAGCGCGTCGATCCGTGCCGAGCCGGTCTGGCCCAGCACGCCGATCGCGCCCGCCGGCAGCTCGGACTCGTCGAGCACGCCGGCCCGCAGCGCGTCGTCGATGTCGTGGTTGATGTAGGCGACGCGGTCCACGATTCGCACGATCCGCCCCTCGAGGGTCAGCGGCAGCGGCGCGCGTCCGGAATGGCAGGCGATGCCGTCGCGCACGCTGGAGCACAGGTTCAGCCCGGCGGTGCGCGCGATCTCGTCGCGCTTGGGCGTGGGCTCGAGCACGTCGACGACGCGCAGCGAGTGCTCGTAGTGGCGAAAGCGTCCGCCGAAGCGTTCGGCCAGGCAGCCGTCGAGGATCGCCTCGCCGATGTGCCCGAACGGCGGGTGGCCGAGGTCGTGGCCCAGCCCGACCGCCTCGACGAGGTCTTCGTTGAGCGCAAGCGCCCGCGCGACCGTACGCGCGATCTGCGTGACCTCCAGCGTGTGCGTCATCCGCGTGCGGTAGTGGTCGCCCGCGGGCGCGACGAAGACCTGCGTCTTGTGCTTCAGGCGCCGGAACGCCTTGCAGTGCACGATCCGGTCGCGGTCGCGCTGCAGCGGGGTCCGCAGCGCGCAGTCCTCCTCGGCGACGGCACGCTGGGCGGGGTAGGACCGCGCGGCGAGCGGTGACAGGTGCTCCTCCTCCCACGCGCGCCGGCGCGCGGCGAAGCGCCGCGCGACGGTGCCTGGTGCGGTGGCGGCGTCCATGTCTCGATTCTCGCAGCCGCGCCCACGGTCGTCGCGTCCGCTGTGGCGCGTTAGGCTGCGGCGGTGCTTGCCCTGACCGTGACACCGCAGGCGCCGCACGTCGCGCTCGCCGAGGTCGACGACCCCGCTGCGCTGCCCTCGCAGGCGCTCGTCGCGGTCAAGGCGTTCTCCCTGAACCGCGGCGAGTCGCGCCAGCTGCCCGACCGGCCGCACGGCTCGGTGCCGGGCTGGGACGTCGCGGGCGTCGTCGCGCCGCCGGCCG
>DASYVZ010000482.1:0-2718 GCA_035936515.1 Solirubrobacteraceae bacterium
CGATCGGCGGGCCGCCGGCGAGCGGCAAGTCGACGCTCGCCGACGAGCTCGCGCGCCGCAGCGGCTGGCCGGTGCTCTCGTCGGACGCCGTGCGCAAGGACACGCAAGGCCGCGACCTCACCGAGCGGCTTGCTGACGACGAGTACACGCCCGCCGCGCGTGCCGCCGTCTACCGCGAGCTCGGCGAGCGTGCGTTCGCGGCTGTCGCCGCATGCGACGGGGTGATCGTCGACGCGACATTCGGCGACGAGCGGCTGCGCGGCGCCTTCCTCGACGGCATCGACGACCGCCAAGCGCTGAGCGCACTCGAGTGCTTCGTTCCCGCGAGGCTGCGCGAGCGCTGGGTGAGCGCCCGGACGGCGCAGACCGCGCGGGGCTCCGACGCGTCGCCCGCCGTCGCCGCGCGGCTCGCGGCCGACCACAGCGGCTGGGACGAGCTGCCCGAGGAGATGATCCTCACGGTCCGGCCCGGCGCCGGCGCCGGGTTCGTCGCCGATCAGGTCGCAGACTGGCTGGACACGCGCTCGGTGGGAGGTTCAACCCCGGGCCCGTGAGGGATCGCCTCGTGCGATCGCCGGCGGGAGATCTCGCGGAAGAGACGGCCCGACGTGCTGTCAGCCTTCGGTCAGCTGCTGTGGTGCGGGGGTGCCGGTGCCGAGCAGCGCGTCCTCGTCCTCACGGGCGAAGACGTGCAGGCCGAGGGCGGCGGCGATCTCCTTGCACACGCTGACCCCGCGCACGCTGTTGCCGTAGGCGTCCAGCCCGGGGGAGTAGACGCCGATCCCCAGCTTGCCGGGCACGACGGCCAGGATCGCCCCGGCCACGCAGCTCTTGGCGGGGACCCCGACCTCGTAGGCCCATTGGCCGGCGGCGTCGTACATCCCGCACGTGTACATCACGCTGAGCACGTCTCTGATCCGGTCGCGTGCGAGCGCCTGCTCGCCGCTGATGGGGTTGACGAACCCGTTTGCGAGCGTCGCGGCCATCACCGCCAGCTGCGTGCACGTGACGCGCACCGAACACTGGCGCAGATACAGCTCGAGGAGCTCCTCGACGTCACCGCCCAGCATCCCCTCCGCGCGCATGAGATACGCCGTGGCGCGGTTGCGGTCGGCTGCGCGCACCTCCCTCTCGAAGGTCTCCTCGTCAACCTCGAGGTCGTCGGTTCCGGCACACGACCGCAGCAGCGCGAGGATCCGGTCGAGCTTCGGCGTCGTGCCGTCGCCTCGCACGAGGTCGCTCGTGACGAGCGCGCCGGCATTGACCATCGGGTTGTGCGGGCGGTGGTGGCGCTCGTCGAAGGTGATCGAGTTGAAGGCGTCCCCGCTGGGCTCGACGCCGACGCGCGCCAGCACATCCTCGCGCCGGTTGTCCGCCAGCGCGAGCGCGTAGGCGAACACCTTCGAGATCGAGTGCAGCGCAAACGGCCAGTCATGCCGCCCCGCCTCGTAGACCTCACCGTCGACGGTCGCGAGGCAGACGGCGAACCGCTCGCGCTCGTCGCCGGCCTCGGCGGGAGAGTAGTTGCCCCGCCCGGATTCGTAGTAATGGTCGAGCCGCTCGTCGTCGACCGGAAGGTGGCGCTCGTAGAGGTCGCCCAGGCGCTCGTTGACCTGGTCGCGGATCGCAGGATCGGGCACACGACGGGCAGTACCCAAAGCGAAGCTGCGCGCCGCCTCCCGCGCGACATGGCGGCAGAACGCGGCACCACCTGCGCGCACAGGATCTCGCCAGCGCGCCCGGCAGGATTTGAACCTGCGACCTCTCGCTCCGGAGGCGAGCGCTCTATCCACTGAGCTACGGGCGCGTGCGGGTCCAGGCTACAACGCCTGCAGCGATCCGTGGCGGCGCACCGGCCGGTGGTGGCGGCGCAGCGCGAGCGTGACGCGGATGCCCTCCAGCGAGATGCGCAGCGTCATCTTCGACGCTCCGGCGACCCGTTCAGAGAAGACGAACGGGACCTCCGCGATGCGCGCGCCCGCGAGGTGGGCGAGCTGCGTGGTCTCGACCTGAAAGGCGTAGCCGGCGCTGAGCAGCTCGTCGAGGTCGATTGCCGCCAGGCAACCGGCGCGCCAGAGCTTGAAGCCGCCGCTGAGGTCGCTGAACGGCAGGCCGAGCGCCAGCCGCGAAGCGCTGCAGCCGATGCGGCTCACGGCCAGTCGCGTCGCGCTCCAGCCGTCGGTGCCGCCGCCGGGCAGATAGCGCGAGCCGAGCACGAGGCCGACGTCGTGCTCGAGCAGGACGTTGCGCATCTCGGCAAGCTTCTCCGGGGGGTGGGAGAGGTCGCAGTCCATCTGGCCGATCACGTCGTAGTCGCGCTCCAGACACCACCGAAAGCCCGCGCGGTAGGCCATCCCGAGGCCGTCCTTCTCGGCACGGTGCAAGACGTGCATCCAGGGGCGCGTCGCGGCGAGAGCGTCGGCCAGCTCACCGGTGCCGTCGGGAGAGCTGTCGTCGACGATGAGCAGCTCCAAGCCGGTGGGGGCGAAGCGCTCGAGGAACAGCGGCAGCGATTCGCGCTCGTCGTAGGTCGGCACGACGATGATCGTGCGTGGGTTCTCGGCGAGGGCGGATGGCATCCTCGCCGCGCCCGGCGCAGCCACGTCGCCGCACGGCGGACTGCCGGCGACCGCCACCGCGGCGGCGTCCTGCTCGCGCCGCGCCAGCACAAGCGCCGTGCCTTCGGCGACTGCGACGGCCAGCAGCTCGGCGCCGAAC
>DASYVZ010000483.1:0-3261 GCA_035936515.1 Solirubrobacteraceae bacterium
CAGTCCGACGGCAATGAAGCGCGACGGCTGGCACCGGCTGTGGTTCAACTTCGGCGGCATCAACCGCGGCGTCAGCATCCGCCGCATCGGCCAAAGCGAGCTGTTGCATCCGGTGATGCAGACGCGGCTCGTCGGCGGCGCGGCCCAGGTGGCCTTGCGCATCCACGTGCACAACAACGGCGCGTCGCGCCTGCTTGGCGCGCGCGGCACGCTGACGCGCGGCGATCGCAGGGTCTCCTTCGAGTTCCCGGCCGAGACGATCGCCAAGGAGGCAACCGAGGTGCTCGACGCGTCGGTCACGGTCGACGATCCAGCGCTCTGGTCGCCGCGTACGCCGAACCTCTGGGAGCTCTCGATCGAGGTCCCGGGCGAGGCGACGTATCGGGCCCGCGTGGGGTTGCGCGAGGTGCGCGCGAAGGGCACCGACCTGCTGCTCAACGGCACGGCCGTCAAGCTGCGCGGCGCCTCGATCCACGAGGACGTCTTCGGCCGCGGCGACGCCCTGCGCCCGATCGACCAGGACCGCATGGTCGCCCAGCTCAAGGCCATCGATGCCAACGCGACGCGCAGCCAGCATCCGCTCGACCCCGGCCTGCTCGAGCGCCTCGACGCCGCGGGGATCATGATCTGGCAGGGCGTCGGGCCGACCGACGCGCCCGGCGCCTGGACGTCGCGCGGCGCCGCGCGCGTCAAGGCGGCCAAGAGCCGCGTGCGCACGACGTTCCGCCAGGCGCAGCTGCACCCGTCGATCATCACGTGGAACCTGGCCAACGAGGTCGCCGGCAACGGCCATCCGGAGGGGCAGATCCCGTACGTCGACTCGATGGCCGCCGAGCTGAAGCGCATCGATCCCAGCCGCCCGATCGCGCTCGATATCTGGGGGGCGCATCCGCCGAAGAGGACGTCGCGCATCTACCGGAACATCGACATGATCGGCTGGACGAACTACATCGGCTGGTATGAGGCCACGCACGCTCCCGCCGAAGAGCTGCGGGCGCTGATCCGCGCGCGCCTGCAGCGGCTGCGCAGGGTCTTCCCCGACAAGGTCATCGCCGTGACGGAGTTCGGCGCCGAGGCCAACGGCCTCAATCCGACGACCGCCCCCGGCGGCTATGCGTTCCAGGCGCACCTGCTCGACCTGCACCTGTCGACCTACGCGCGGATCCCCAACCTCGCCGGCGCGCTCGTCTGGAACCTGCGCGACTTCGCCGTGGCGCCCACCTTCTACGGCGGATCGATCAAGAGCCAGGTGCCGAACATCAAGCTCCTGCGGGGCCTGAACCAGAAGGGCCTGTTCGACGTGCGCAACAAGGCCAAGCCGTCCGTCGAGGTCGTCACCCGCCGCTTCAGGGCGCAGGCCGCCACCGCCGGCGGCTAGCAGCCCGCTAGCGTTGTCGGCACGGTAACCGACGACGCGAGGACATGGCATGAGCGTGGCTGACCAGCAGCTGTGGGGCGGCGAGACGGCCAAGGCGGTCGAGAACTTCCCGGTCTCGGGCGAGCGGGTGCCCGTCAGCGTCGTGCGCTGGCTCGCGGCGGTCAAGGGCGCCGCCGCGCGCGTCAACGCCGAGCTCGGCAAGCTCGACGCCGATCTCGCCGACCGGATCGCCAGCAGCGCCGAGGACGTCGCCGCCGGGCAGCACGACGACCAGTTTCCGATCGACGTCTTCCAGACCGGCTCGGGAACGTCGACGAACATGAACGCCAACGAGGTCATCGCGAACCTCGCCGGCGAGGGCGCTCATCCCAACGATCACGTGAACATGGGCCAGTCGTCCAACGACGTGTTTCCGAGCGCCGTCCATCTGGCCGCGCTCGACGAGGCGACGAACACGCTGCTGCCGGCGCTCGAGCACCTCGAGGCGGCGTTCGCCGCGAAGGCCGCCGAGTTCGAGGACGTCGTGAAGTCCGGTCGCACGCACCTGATGGACGCGGTTCCGGTGACGCTGGGCCAGGAGTTCTCCGGCTACGCCGCCCAGCTGCGCCTCGGCGCGCGCCGGGTGCGCAACGCGCTGCCGCAGGTCGCCCAGATCCCGCTCGGCGGCACCGCCGTGGGCACGGGGCTCAACACCCACCCCGAGTTCGGCGAGCGCATCCGGGCGCGGCTGAGCAAGACCAGCGGGCTGACGATCTCACCGCCGGAGGATCCGTTCGAGGCACAGGCCAACCGCGACGCGCTCGTCGAGCTGTCGGGCGCGCTGAAGGTCGTCGCCGTGTCGCTGACGAAGATCGCCCAGGACCTCGCGCTGATGGGCTCCGGACCGCGCGCCGGGATCGGCGAGATCCTGCTGCCCGAGCTGCAGAAGGGCTCGTCGATCATGCCGGGGAAGGTCAACCCGGTGATCCCGGAGGTCGTCATGCAGGTCGGCGCCCAGGTGATCGGCAACGACGTCGCGATCACCGTCGGCGGGCTGCAGGGCAACTTCGAGCTCAACGTGCGCATCCCGTTGATCGCGCGCAACCTGCTCGGCTCGATTCACCTGCTGTCGACGACGAGCCGCCTGTTCGCCGACAAGTGCGTGACGGGGATCGAGGCCAACCTCGACGGCTGCCGGCGCTCGGCGGAGTCGACGCTCGCGGCGGCGACGGCGCTGAACCCCTTCATCGGCTACGACAAGGCGGGCGCGATCGTCAAGGCCGCCGCGACCTCGGGGCGTCTGCTGCGCGAGGTCGCGCTCGAGCAGGGCGTCGACGAGGCGACCTTCGACGAGGCGATGGACCTGCGCAAGATGGCGCGGGGCAGCGCGGCCTGACCTGTGCCGCTGCGGCCAACGCCCGCGCGGTGCTGACGTGCCGCCCGATCGGGCGGATGGCCGCGGCGTAGCCGCTCGATCGCTCCGTCGCGGCCTTACAGGCAGAAGGCCGTGATCTCCCGCGCCACCCCGACCGGATCGTCGTAGGCGATCAGAAACCCGGTGCGCGGCAGCACCCGAAGCTGCGCATCGGGCAGCAGGTCCAGCGCCTGCTCGGCGCAGGCGAGCGGGTGGTAGCGGTCGCGGTCGGCCCAGAGCAGCAGGACCGGCGCCTCGATGCGCGGGTAGGCGTCCAGCAGGTCGGTCTGCGCGCCGCTCGGCCAGCGTCGCACCCAGCGCGACCACGACCGCGCGAGGTTCGCGTTGCCGGCGACATCCGCCGTGGCGTGGCGCACGAGGTCGCGCGCCGCGGGGTTGCCGCGCGCGGTGAGCTTCATCCCCTGCTCGGGGCGGTAGGCGAGCGGCACGGCGCGCGAGGCGGCCCGATCGAGGCCGGGCAGCGCTGCGG
>DASYVZ010000484.1:0-3387 GCA_035936515.1 Solirubrobacteraceae bacterium
ATCGCGTGGCGGCTGCTCGCGGTCGCGGCTGCGATCGCGCTGACGGCGTACGTCCTGGGCTACCTGCGCATCGTCGTGCTGCCGATCATCGTCGCGGTGCTGCTCACGACGGTGCTGCGCCCGCCGACGCGGTGGCTCACCCGCCACCGCTTCTCCGACGGCGCCGCCGCGGCGACCGTCCTGCTCGGGGCGATCGCGCTGCTGGTGGCCGCGCTGACGATGGCCGGGGCGGCGGTCGCGCGCCAGGTGTCCGACCTCGCCGACAGCGTGCAGCAGGGCATCCGGGAGGCGGGCAACTTCCTCAGCGAGCCGCCCTTCAACCTCACCGATGCCGACATCGACCGGTACATCGACAACGCAGGTGATCAGCTCAGCGACTCCAGCGGCGCGCTCACCGGCGGCGTCGTGCACGGCGCCGTCGTGGCGGGGGAGGTCATCACCGGGCTGATCATCACCCTGCTGCTGCTGTTCTTCTTCCTCAAGGACGGGCCGGGCATGTGGCGCTGGGTCGTCGATACGTTCGGCGGGCGCCAGCGCAGGCGCCTCGACGAGCTCGCGCGCCGCTCGTACTCGGCGCTCACCGGCTACGTTCGCGGCCTCGTGCTCGTCGGCAGCGCCGACGCCATCATGATCGGCGCCGGCCTGGCGATCATCGGGGTCCCGCTCGTCTTCCCGCTCATGCTGCTCACCTTCCTGGGTGCGTTCGTGCCGTTGATCGGCGCGTTCACGGCGGGCCTGGCCGCCGTCCTGATCGCGCTCGTCGACGGAGGGGTGGTCACCGCGCTCATCGTGCTCGGGCTCGTGGTGGCCGTCCAGCAGGTCGAGGGGCACCTGCTGTATCCGCTGATCATGGGCCGCACCATCCACATCCACCCCGTCGCCGTGATCCTCGCGCTCGCGATCGGCGGCATCACGGCCGGCATCATCGGCGTGTTCATCTCGGTTCCGATCCTCACGCTCGCGGCCACGGCCCTGACGTTCGCGCGCGAGACGCGCGAGGCGCCGCCGCCGCCGCCGGTGCCGTCCATCGACTGACGATGCTCTTCGACGAGCTTGTGGCGAAGGTACAGGGGTTGCTGGAAGAGCTCGCGCCGGACCCGCGCCTGCACCATGCCCTCTTCGGCGCGCTCGCCGGCAGTGCGTGTGACGCGTTTGGCGATGTCGGACCGGGCGCCGCGTCGCTGCTGCAGCGGCTCGACCTGCCCGCGGACACGCCTGAGCTTCGCGCGCTGCGCGTGCGCCTCGCGCTGCGCTGAGCGGCGCGGTGCGGCCACCGCCGCGCCGGGCCGGTCGCGGTTGACACATATGCGCGAGCTCGAGCTCGACCAGCCGCAGGTGTCCAAGCACCTGCGCGTGCTCAGGGAAGTGGGCCTGGTGGACGTGCGCGACCAGGGCCGCCAGCGGCTGTACCGCCTCAACGGCCAGGCGCTGAAGCCCATCCACGACTGGGTCAAGAGCTACGAGCGGCTGTGGTCAGAGCGCTTCGAGCTGCTCGACGACGTCCTGCAAGACCTCAACAAGGAGCAAGGAGATGACAGTGGCAACTAGCGGCACGGCGAAGTCACCCTTCCGGCCGACGATCAGATTCTCATCGAGCGCGAGTTCGCGGCGCCGGCGCACCTCGTCTGGCGTGCGGTCACCGAGCCCGACCTGGTGCGGCGCTGGTGGCATGCCGGCCGCGGCGAGATGACGACGTGCGCGATCGACCTGCGCGTCGGCGGCACCTGGCGCTACGCGATGCGCCCCGAGGGCGGCGAGGAGTTCGCCTTCTACGGCGAGTTCTTGGAGATCGTCCCGAACGAGAGGATCGTCCAGACCGAAACGTTCGCGCCGTTCCCCGACGACACCTCGACGAACACCATGACGCTGACCGAGCGCGGCGGCGTCACGCTGCTGCGCACGCTGGTCGAGCACCAGACCAAGCAGGCGCGCGACATGCACATCAACTCGGGAATGGAGCCCGGTTTGCAAGACGCCTTCGACCGCCTCGAGCAGGTCGCGATCTCGCTCACCTGAGCGATCTGCGAGATCCTCGTCATACGGCACATGGAGTATCAGCGCGTAGCCGGTGCCCGGACAGGTCCGTCCCGACGGGCGTGTTCCTCGTAGGCTCTACGCCAATGGCCGCCACACTCGCGATCCTGGACGGCGACGTCATGGACGTCGCACAGGCGCAGATCCCCGTCACCGACGACGGGCTGCTGCGCGGCGACGGCGTCTTCGAGGTCGCGCGCATCTACGGCGGCCGCCCGTTCGCCTTGCAGGAGCATCTGGAGCGGATGGCGCGCAGCGCGCGCGCCCTGCGCCTGCCCTTCGACTTGGAGGCTCTGCGTGCCGACGCCGCGGCGCTGCTCGCCGCGGGCGAGCCCGACGAGGCGATGCTGCGCCTCATCGTGACCCGCGGCGGCCGGCGGATCGGGATGCTCGAGACCCTGCCCGAGCGCCCGGAGACGATCGCCCTGCAGACGGTGACGTACACCCCGACGCGCGTGCTCGACGGCGTGAAGTCGCTCTCCTACGCGGCGAACATGCTCGCCACGCGCATCGCGCACGAGCAGGGCGCCGACGAGGCGCTGCTCGTCACGCCGCACGGGCGCGTGCTCGAAGGGCCCACGACGTCGCTCTTCTACGTGCTCGACGACGCGCTGTACACGCCGCCGCTGAGCGATCGCATCCTCGACTCGATCACCCGCCGCGCGCTGCTCGCCGTCACCGACGCGAGCGAACGCGTCACGACGCGCGAGGATCTCGCCGCGGCGAGCGAGGCGTTCCTCGCGTCGTCGCTGCGCGAGGTGCACCCGGTCCACGCGATCGACGGCACCGCGCTGGCGCAGGCGCCGGGGCCGGTGTCGGCCGCCGCGGCGGCGGCCGTCCGCGAGCACATCGAGGCCCAGCTGGCGCGCGCGCCCGCCGCGTGAAGATCGTCACGGTCATCGGCAACCGGCCGCAGTTCGTCAAGGCCGCCGCCGTCTCGCGGCCGCTGCGCGAGCACCACCAGGAGCTGCTCGTGCACACCGGTCAGCACTACGACGACGAGCTGTCGTCGATCTTCGTCCGCGAGCTCGACATGCCGTCCCCCGACATCGAGCTCGGGCTCGGCGGCGGCTCGAACACGGACCAGACGGCGCGCATGCTCGGCGCGCTGGGGGCTTTACTGCGCGAGCAGGCGCCCGCCGCCGTGCTCGTCTACGGCGACACGAACTCGACGCTCGCCGGCGCGCTCGCCGCGGCGCAGGCACGGATCCCCGTCGCCCACGTGGAGGCCGGCATGCGCTCGTTCGACCGCGCGATGCCCGAGGAGCTCAACCGCGTCGTGACCGACCACGTCAGCGATCTGCTGCTCGTCTCCTCGCAGAACGCGGCCGGCAACCTTGCGCGCGAGGGGGT
>DASYVZ010000485.1:0-3560 GCA_035936515.1 Solirubrobacteraceae bacterium
GAGCAGACGGCGCCCGAGCGCTCGCTGCCGGCCCCTGCGGTCGCCGACCTGCCGGACGAGGACCTGCCGGCGGTCGAGGACGACCGCGACCGGATCGCCCCCGGCGACCGCGTCGCGCTGATCGTCGAGGACGATCCCGACGCGTGCCTGCGCGCGCTCGTACAGGCCCGCGAGCACGGCTTCCGCGCCGTCGTCGCCTCGCGCGGTACCGCGGGGCTGACGCTCGCGCGCGAGCTCGGGCCCGACATCATCCTGCTCGCGGTGCCGATTGCCGGCGGCGCTGGGATCCTCGACCAGCTCAAGCACCATCCACGGACGCGCCACATTCCGGTCTACGCCGTCGGAACCGTCGAGCAGCGCCTCATGTCGCTGCGCGCGGGCGCGGCGGGCTTCCTCGAGCGGCCCGTGGAGGCCGACCAGCTCGCGCGGGCGTTCACGACCGCGACGACGTTCCTCGAGCGCCCGCTGCGGCGACTGCTGGTCGTCGAGGACGACGAGGTGCAGCGACACAGCGTCGTCGAGCTCGTCGGCTCCGGCGACGACGTCGCGGTCACGGCGGTGGGATCAAGCGAAGAGGCGCTCGAGGCGCTGGCCGGCGAGCGCTTTGACTGCATCGTGCTCGACCTCAAGCTGCCCAAGACGACCGGCTTTGCGCTGCTGGACCATCTCCAGACCGACGAGCGTTATCGCGAGGTGCCGGTGATCGTGCACACCGGCAAGGAGCTCACCCGCCGCGAGGAGACGCGCCTGCGCCGCTACGCGGACTCGATCATCGTCAAGGACGCCGCGTCGCCCGAGCGGCTGCTCGACGAGACGGCGCTGTTCCTGCACCGGCCCGAGGCCGCGCTGCCGCCCGGCAGCCGCCACGTGCTCGAGCAGCTGCACGCCCACGACGAGGTTCTGGCCGGCAAGCGCGTGCTGATCGTCGACGACGACGTGCGCAACGTATTCGCGCTGACCAGCGCGCTCGAGGCGCGCGCGATGGAGGTGCGCTTCGCCGAGAACGGCCGCGATGCGATCGAATCGCTGGACGCCGACCCGGGCGTCGACCTCGTGCTGATGGACGTGATGATGCCCGAGCTCGACGGCCACGAGACGACGCGCGCGCTGCGCGAGGATCCGCGCTTCGCGGAGCTGCCGATCATCTCGCTGACGGCGAAGGCGATGAAGGGCGACCGCGAGAAGTCGATCGCCGCCGGCGCGTCGGACTACATCACGAAGCCGGTCGACGTCGATCAGCTCATCTCGCTGATGCGGGTATGGCTCTACGGGTGAGCGGCGATGCCGACGAGGCACGCGAGCGGCTGGAGATCGAGCTGCTGCTCGAGGCCATCCAGCGCGCCTACGGCTACGACTTCCGCGGCTATGCCGTCGCCTCGCTGCGCCGCCGCCTGTGGCACCGCGTCTACGGCGAGGGGCTGGAGACGATCTCCGGGCTGCAGGAGCGCATCCTGCACGAACCGGGCTGCATGGACCGCCTGCTGCGCGACCTCTCGATCAACGTCACCGAGATGTTCCGCGACCCGAGCTTTCATCGCGCGCTGCGCGCCCACGTCTTCCCGCTGCTGCGCACCTATCCGTTCATCCGGGTCTGGAACGCGGGCTGCTCGACGGGCGAGGAGATCTACTCCGTGGCGATCGCGCTGCACGAGGAGGGCCTGCTCGAACGCACGCGGATCTACGCGACCGACATCGACCAGGCGGCCTTGGAGCGCGCGCGCTCGGGCGCCTTTCCGCTCGAGCGCATGCAGCTCTACACCGAGAACTACCAGCGCGCCGGCGGCAGGGAGTCGTTCTCGCGCTACTACAGCAGCGACGGCAGCGTCGCCCGCTTCGACCCCGCCCTGGCCGCAGGGACCGTCTTCGCCCAGCACAATCTGGTGACCGATGGATCGTTCAACGAGTTTCAGCTCATCGTGTGCCGCAACGTGCTGATCTACTTCGGCGCCGAACTGCAGGAGAAGGTGCTCGGGCTCTTCGGCGCGAGCATGACGCGCCTGGGAGTCCTCGCGTTGGGTCGCAAGGAGTCGCTGCGCCATTCGCGCCACGCCGACGAGTACGAGCCGATCGTCGAGGCCGAGAAGATCTTCCGGCGGCGGGCATGACGCGTCTCGAGCTCGTCGCCGTCGGAGCATCGTGGGGCGGGCTGCACGCGATCGAGACCGTGCTGGGCTACCTGCCCGAGGATTTCGGCGCGGCCGTCGTCATCGCCCAGCACCGCCAGAGCGACGGTCAGGAGGGGATGCTCGAGCACCTGCTCGATACGCGCTGCGCGCTGACGGTGAGCGAGGCCGAGGACAAGCAGCGGCTCGCTGCGGGCGCGGTCCTCGTCGCGCCGGCCGACTACCACCTGCTCGTCGAGCGCGGCGCGGTCTCCCTGTCGGTCGACGCGCCGCTGCACTTCAGCCGGCCGTCGATCGACGTCCTGCTCGGCTCGGCGGCGGACGCCTACGGAGCCGGCACCACGGGCGTGGTGCTGACCGGCGCCAACGCCGACGGCGCCGTCGGCCTGGCGAAGATCGCCGCCCGCGGCGGCACGACGATCGTCCAGAACCCCGAGACCGCCGAGCGGCGCGAGATGCCCGAGGCCGCGCTGTGGGCCACGCCCGAGGCGCGCGTGCTCGAGCTCGAGCAGATCGGCCCGGCGCTCGTCGAGCTCGCCGCCAGCTCAGCGGGGTCGCTGCGATGAGCGAGGGGCGCGCCGACACCGCGATCCTGCTCGTCGACGATCACGAGGAGAACCTGCTCGCGCTCGAGGCGATCCTCGAGCCGACGGGCTACCGCCTCGTGCGCGCGCGCTCCGGCGACGAGGCGCTCAAGGCGCTGCTGCGCGACGAGTTCGCGGCGATCCTGCTCGACGTCCAGATGCCGGGCATCGACGGCTTCGAGACCGCGCAGCTGATTCGTGCGCGAGAGCGCACCCGCAGCGTTCCGATCATCTTCGTCACGGCGATCAGCACGACGCCCGAGCACGTCTTCCGCGGCTACGACGCGGGCGCGGTCGACTACCTCTTCAAGCCGGTCGACCCGCTCATCCTGCGCTCGAAGGTCGAGGTCTTCGGCGAGCTCTACGAGCGCGGGCGCGCGCTGGCCGCGCGCGAGGAGCAGCTGCGCGCGACGTTCGAGGACGCCCCGATCGGGATGGCCCGGGCCGATCACGACGGTCGCATCCGCCACGTCAACCGCGCGCTGGAGGAGACGGTCGGCCGCGCCGCCGGTGAGCTCATCGGGCACACGCTCGACGAGCTCGGGCCGCAGGCCGACGTGGGGATCGACGCGGCGCGGCGCGCCGAGCTCATGTCCGGCGCCATCCGCCACTACGAGTGCGAGCGCCGGCTCACCGGCCCGCGCGGCACGACGATCCCGGTGCTCGTCAGCGCGTCGCTCGCGCGCCCGACGAACGGCGGCCGGCCCGACCTCATCCTGCAGCTGCAGGACCTGCGCGAGCGCCATCGCGCGCAGCGCGACCGCGAGCAGCTGATCCGTGCGCAGTCGGCGCGCGCCCAGGCTGAGGCGGCGGCCGAGCGCCTGCAGGTCATGCAGTCGATCGCGGCGGCGGC
>DASYVZ010000486.1:0-13575 GCA_035936515.1 Solirubrobacteraceae bacterium
GAGTCGGTCCGGTGGCGGCGCGGATGGCAGGACGGCGAATCGGACGTAGCTTCGGGTCCTGGCTTAAACGACCTGAGAGGAGTCCCCATGGACACCACGCTGAACCGCTCCGTCGATGTCGGACCTACCCGCGCACGCCCCGGGCTGGCCCTGTTTCTCGCGCTGCTGTCGGTCCCCGGAACGACGATGGTCTGGGACCTCGACGTCCCGCTGCCCGGCTTCTGGATCGGCCTGCCGCTCGGCGTGGCGGCCATCGTCCTGGCGCTCCGCGCCCGCCGCGAGCCGATCTCGAAGGCTGGCTCCGGCATGGCGCTCGCCGCGCTCATCCTCGCGGCGCTGGCGATCGGCCAGATGCTCATGTGGACCGCCGTCTCCGTGGTCAGCTGAGCGGGGGACACCGGACATGCATCGCCCATCCATGCCCCGCCGTCCCGCCCGCACGACAACGCTCGCCGCCCTCGCGCTGGTCACGCTGGTCGCGCTGGCCGCGGCCGGCCTCGGCCAGCGCAGCTCGGCGTCCGCCGAGGCACCGGCCGGTACCACGTTGACGTACACCGAGCCTGTCAAGGGCTCGACGTTCCGGCACATCCGCAACACGAAGACGACGAACCGCCGCGCGAACCTGCTCGGCGACCTCATCGTCTTCGCCAACCCGATCGCCGACAGCACCGGCAAGCGGGTCGGCAAGAGCCACGTCCAGTGCGTGACGACCGTCGGCTCGAGCAACTTCGAGCGCTCCAGCCTGACGTGCACGGGCGTGTCCGCGCTGCGGCAGGGGACGCTGACGCTGGCGGCCATCGTCAGGCCGGGCGCCCGGACGACGACCGGCGCCGTCACCGGCGGCACCGGTGCCTACGCCAACGCCCGCGGGACCTTCAGCTCCGTGCTGGCCCGCAACGGCGACTCCGCCACCACCATCACACTCGCTCCCTGAGCGGGGTGAAGCGGGCGCCACGGGCCCCGCGCGAGGATCAGGCCCGCGCGTCGCCGACCAGCGCGGGCTCGTCCTCGGGCGGACCCTCGCGCGGATCGCTGTCTCCGCGGCGCAGGGTCGCGTCGCGGTCGGAGCCGGCGATGATGTCGTCGGGCGCCTTGTCCTTGGGCAGAAAGCCGGACTTCATGCCGAAGTAGACGGCCTGCGGGTGATGGGCGACGATCGCCAGCGTGGACTGCTCGGGCTCGACGGCGAAGCCGCCGGTGAGCGACAGGCCGATCGACGGGCAGTCCAGCAGGCGGTAGACCTTCTCGTGCTCTGACTGCTCCGGGCACGCCGGGTAGCCCCAGGAGTAGCGGCGTCCTTCGGTGGGGCCGATGCCGAGCTCGGCGCGCACGCGCGAGTGCAGCCACTCGGCGGTGCCCTCCGCCGACTGCACGCCGAGGCCGTGCGTGAAGAGCTGCTCGGCGAACTCGCCCTCCGTTCCAGCGCGGTGATGACCTCGGTGACCTGCGGGCCGACCGTGACCGCCTGCAACGCGACGACGTCGATCTCGCCGCTGTCCTTCGGGCGGAAGAAGTCGGCGAGGCAGATGCGGTCGTGCTTGGGCTGGCGCGGGAAGACGAGGCGCTCGAGCACCGTCTGGCGGTCGTCGGGATCGAGCACGACGACGTCGTTGCCCTCGCTGTAGCAGGGAAAGTAGCCTCTGGTGCAACAGCCAGATGTCGGAGGCTCGTCAGCGGCCAGATGATGCTGCAGGGTGGGCGGCTTCTCCTTATCCGCACAAGGCGGTCCAGGCGCGGCGAGCCTTGGTGACTCGCGCTCCGGCCCGCCGCAGCCGCGTCCGGTTGACCGTCGCTCACCGGACCGGAAACCCGAATTGGGAGGAGGATGACCGGTGCCGCCGGCGCGTCCCACTACCGAACGTCAGCCGGGACGCCATGCCGCGAGATCTCGAGGTTGCCAAGAAGGGTCGTTGCTGGGGATGTTCCGGCAACCGCCCGTTCAGCGGGATTCCTGTCTAGGGGACCTTTACGGGATGGGATGGCTGGCTGCGATCGCACCGCATCGGATGCTGACGGTGTCGTGACGGAGTTTCGGAGGGGCCAGATCGGGGGCGACGTGGCGGCTGGCCGGAGTGGGTGCGGGTGCTGGCGGCGAAGGCGTCCCCGCCGCCGTGGGCCGGGACGCGCTGCTCTGCCTTTCCCGTGGTCTTCGGCGCTGGACGTCATCGTTTGGTCGCGTAGCCGAGGTAGCTGACGTCGGTTGAGTCGACGAGCAGCGTGCGTGGCGTGTCGAGGTCGAAGGCCACTCCCTTGGTCTCGACGAGCTGGAGGCCGTGCGTGCTCATGCGCTGGGCCAGGTCGGCGGGGGCGAGGAACTTGTGGAAGTCGTGGTTGCCCTTGGGGATGAAGCCGAGCTGGTACTCGCCGGCCCAGATGAGCTCTTCGAAGGCCTTGAGCGTCTGGTTGTGTGTCAGGAAGCCGAGGATGCCGCCGGGCTTGAGCGCGCGCGCGCACATCGCGAGCGTCGCGTCGACCTCGTCGACGTGCTCCAGGACGTCGACGGCCATCACGGCGTCGAACTGCTGGGAGGGCTCGTATGTCTCGGCGAACGCCACGCTGTAATCGATGTCCAGGCCAGCTGCCCGCGCGTGCTCGACGGCCGCCTGGATCGATCCGGGGGAGGCGTCGATCGCGACAACGCTGGCGCCGCCGCGTGCCAGAGGCTCGGTGAAGATGCCGCCGCCGCAGCCGACGTCGAGGATGCGCTTGCCGGCGAAGCCGCCCAGGACGTCGTCGAAGTAGGGGACGCGCACCTGGTTGAGCAGGTGCAGCCCGCCGAGTGGCCCGCTGTGGTTCCACCAGATCGCCGGCGACTCGAGCTCGACGAGGTGGTCGTACTTCGCGGGGTCGGTCAGGTTGCGCACGTCGTAGCTGGCATGGGTGGTGCTCATGAGAGTCTCCTGCGGTCGAGGTGTGAGTTGACGCCTTGTGCTGGTGGTTGCGCCGGGACGTATGCTCTGCGCGGCGGCGCCGCCTCACAACGGGGGGACCCCCAAAGGAAATGCCTGATCTTTTGTCGTCACGGGCGGGGGCTGTCCTGCTGGAACGCGAGGCCGAGCTCGCCTTGATCGACGAGGCGCTGCAGCGTGCGTGTGCCGGTGTGGGCAGTGCCGTGGTGATCGAGGGTCCTGCCGGCATCGGGAAAACGCGGCTGCTGCTGTCGGCGCGTCAGCGCGCGCAGGCGCTGGATCTGCGCGCGCTGCGGGCGCGCGCCGGCGAGTTAGAGCGCGAGTTCTCCTACGGGGTCGTGCGTCAGCTCTTCGAGAACGAGTTCGCGCAGGTGGGAGAGGCGGCCCGCGCCGATCTGCTCACGGGTCCCGCGGCGCTGGCCGCTCAGGTCTTCGATGTCGCGACCACCGCTCGCCCCGATCACGGCGGCGAGGTCTTCGCGACGTTGCACGGGCTGTTCTGGCTGACCGTCAACGTCGCCGACCGGGGACCGCTGCTGTTGTCCGTCGACGACCTGCACTGGAGCGACGTCCCATCGCTGCGCTTCCTGGCATATCTCCTTCGCCGGATCGAGGGGCTTCCGCTCGTGCTGATCGCGACGGTGCGCCCCGACGAGAACTCGCCCGCGCGATCGATCGTGCATGAGATCGCGGCGGACGCGGCGACCGCCGTGCTGCGCCCGCAGCCGTTGAGCGCGGACACGGTCGGCACGCTGGTGCACGACCGCCTGGGGTGCGTAGCGCATCCGTCGTTCAGCACCGCGCTGCACGAATGGACGGCGGGAAACCCGCTGCTCGTCAACGAGCTGATCGGTGCCGTCGCCGGACGGCCGATGAAGCCGACCGCGCAGGCGGTCGACGAGGTGCGCCAACTCGCTCCCGAAGGCGTATCGCGCTTCGTCCTGCGGCGCCTGCACGCACTCGATGAACCCGCCGTCAGCCTCGCGCAGCGTGCCGCCGTCCTCGGCGACGGAGCACCGCTCGACCAGGTCGCCGAGCTCGCCGCATTGACCTACGAGGACGCCGCCCGCGCGGCGCAGGCGCTGCGTCGCGCCGACGTGCTGGCGCTTGACGACCGCGTCACCTTCACGCACCCCGTCGCACGGCGCGCGATCTACGACAGCATCGACGCGCACCAGCGCGAACAGGCCCACGCGCACGCCGCTCGGATCCTCGCGGCGGCCGGTGCGCCGCCGGCGCACGTCGCCACGCACCTACTCACGGTCCGTCCGCGCGGCGACCCAGCGGTGATCGCGCCGCTGCTCGCCGCGGCCAACCAGGCGGCGTCGCAAGGTGCGCCCGACGCCGCCGCGACCTACCTGGCGCGCGCGCTCGCCGAGCCGCCTCCAGACGAGCAACGAACGCAGGTGCTGCTCGAGCTCGGGGTCGCTCAGGCGCGCGCGCACCCGGAGCAGGCCGTCGCTCACCTCACCGAGGCGCTCGAGCTCATGGAAGACGAGCACGCTCTCGCTGACGCGGCGCTGGAACTCGCCCACGCGCTGCATTTTCTGGGTAGGCCGGCGGCGTGGCAGGAGATTCTCGAACGCGTCCGCGACCGTCTGACGGACCAGGCGGCGATTCGTCGCGTCGAGGCGGAACTGATCTGGCTGGCCAGCTATCGCACGGAGCAGTTCCCGGTGGCGGCGGCGCGCCTGGCTCGGATCCAGCGCCAGGACTGCGGTGAGGATGTCGCCGGTCGTCAGCTGCTGGCGCTGCTGGCGTCCCAGGCGGCGCGCGCGGGAAAGCATCCAGAGCGAGCTCTGCAGATGGCCCGTGACGCGCTGCGGGAGGGCGCGCTCGTGCACGAGCGCCTGGCCCCGATCTTCAGCGTCCCGATGACGGTACTCGTCCACCTCGACCACTTCGACGAGGCCCTCGCGGTCTGCGACGCAGCGCTGCAGAGGTCACGGCACCACGGCGCGATCTATCTCTTCGCGCTGGCTTCCGGTCTGCGCTCGGATCTCTTCTTGCGGCGCGGTGCGCTCGCTGACGCCGAAGCCGATGCACAAGCCGCTGTCGACGCGATCTCCGCGATCCACTCGTTTCACGGTTCGCGCAAGATGCTGGGCGAGATCAGCGTCGAGCGCGGTGACCTCAGCGGCGCCGCAGTGCACCTCGACAACCCGGAAATCGGAGCAGGCGCCCCGGGATCGTGGGAGGCGGCGCTGCTGATCACCAGCCGCTCACGCCTGCGCCTCCATCAGGGGCGCCTGCACGAAGCCGTCGACGATGCTCGCACCGCCGGTGCGTGGTTCAAGGCGATGGGGACGACAAACCCCGCATACGCGCCATGGCGCTCGCATGCCGCGCTTGCGCTGCTTGGACTGGATGAACGCGACGAAGCCCTGCGGCTCGCGCGCGAGCAGCTCCGTCTCGCGCGCGAGTGGGGCGCTCCGCGCGCCCTCGGTCATGCCCTCACGACCGCGGGGCTCGTCGAGGGCGCCGAAACCGGACTCGCGCTGCTGCGCGAAGCGGTTGATGTGCTGGCAGGCTCACCGGCGATCCTGGAACACGCCCGCGCGCTCACCGAGCTAGGCGCGACGCTGCGTCGCTCCAATCACCGCGCGGAAGCGCGAGGGTTCCTGACCACCGCACTGCAGCTCGCGGAGACCTGCGGCGCCGCAGGGTTGGCACAACGCGCGCGCGAGGAGCTCATCGCCACCGGCGCGCGGCCGCGCAGAGCCATGCGCAGCGGCATCGATGCACTGACGCCGACCGAACATCGCGTCTCGCAACTGGCCGCCCAAGGCCAGACCAACCGACAGATCGCCCAGGCGCTCTTCGTCACCCCGAAGACGATCGAAGTGCACCTCTCGCACGCCTACCAGAAGCTGGGCATCCGCTCAAGATCGCAGTTGCCCGAGCACCTGACGCAGGCGCCGTCGAAAACACCCGACTGACGCACCCGCCGCTGTCCGCCGCGATTGGGCGATGGGCACTCGCGCGACCAACACTCGCGGGTGCGGCAACGGCTGCATAGCTGTCGCCGGCCCGCGCCGATCGACCGACGGCGTGCCCGACGCGCCGCAACCTCGTCGCCGGATTCGCTTGTAAAACGCGCCGGCTTTCCGCCGGCGCGTTCGGAGGCGATCAGGCTCGCAATCTCGCTAGCACATCCCCAACGGCCTCGAGATCGAGAAATCCTCCTGCGTGCCGGTCGCCCACAGCACCCTGCCGCCGGGGTTGTAGATGACGAGGTTGCCGTCGTTCTGCATCACGATGTAGGACCCCGGGTTTCCGTATGTGCCGCTGGACCACAGCGCATTCCATCCCTGGTGATAGAGAACAAAGTTTCCGTCGCCCTGCATCACAGCACGGATGTCGCTGTCGGCGCCATCTTTCTTGTATTGCGCCCACCGCGGGACCGCGCAGTCGGCGCGATACAACGCGATGTTCGGCATCCAATTGTTGACGGCCAGGCGACTGCGTCCCGAGCTGGATGAGAGTGTCTGGCCGAGGACGATCTGCTGACCGCTCAGCAAGCGGTCGCCGGCAATGGCTGAATCGGGCGCGCTGGCGACGGCGCTGGTAACCGCTATGGCCAGGATCAGGCCCTCGAGCGCGGCGCGGAGACGATTTGAGCGGCTGAGGGTGATGGTCATCGAGATCTCCTTGTGGTGAATTCGGCGTGCGCTTATGCTCGCCCTCAGAGGGGCGAGTCGCGACGGGGACACCCCCCAAGGAACTGACTGATCTTTTCGGCGCGCGCACCCGCCGAGCTGGTCGAAGCGCGCCACAGGCCGCGTCGCTCGCACAGCTCCTGCGGTTCTCGAGCGAGCGCTGCGGGAACCCACGGCCGGCGGACCCGCGGCATCGGCAAGACACGGCTGGTGCGTGAGGCTGCTGATCAGGCTCGGGTCACGTCCCGTAGCGTGGTGTAAGGCCGCGAGCGCGCAGCCGCCCACCGCTCGGGCAGGGAACCAGCATCGGGCCTGTTGCGCCACGGCGGGCGGCCTACGTGACCCCACATCCCATCGACGGTTGGGAGGGTCTGGGTGACCGCGCGGATTGCTCTAGCTGCCCCGTCACCGTGTACAGTCGCCCGCACTGGTCGTCGCGCGGCGGAGGTTCTCATGGGCGTGTTGGTCATTCTGGAGATGGACGGCTCGACCGAGGCCGTGCTCGCGGCGGCAGCCGACCTCGAGGCTCGCCGTCCGACGTCCGCCATACTGGCCCGCATCGTCGCGCCGACCGAGAGCGGTGTCGTTGTGGCCACATTTTGGGAATCCGCCGAGGCGCGAGACGGTTACCAGTCAGAGCCGGAGCACCGCGAGGCGCTGCAGGCGAGCGGCCTGCTCGACGCGGTGACGGAGATGCGATCCCGTGCCTTTGAAGATGCGGAGCTGAGGTTGGCTTAGCGGTCGCTGCGCCGGCAGACGACGACCTCGGCAAGCGGGTTGCACCAGCCGCTCACCTCGCGTGGCGGCCTCGAAGTGGTAGCCCCGGCTCGAGGCCTCGAACGTCTCGATCCGGTCCGGAACCCGCTGAGCGACGCTCGTCGCCGAAGTGCTGGACTCGCTGTTTTCGCTGCTCCTCCACACCGGACGCCACCGGCATATGCGCACATCACAACAGCAAGCCTGGAAGCAGCACTCGCGCGATCGCGCCGCGCAACCGCAAGCCGGTCCTCCAGCGGGACGGTTCCGGCCAAGCCGGCGCGTCCCACAGCCGAACCTCAATCGGGACATCGCCCGCGTCGCCTGCCTCGCGCCCTTCGACGCCTCGGTACAACGCGGTCTCTGCGCGGGTGCTTGACGGCGTTCGAATCGCGGCCATAGGGTGCGGCCGTGCACGCGAACGAACGAGTGATCCGCAGCACATATGAGGCCTTCGCTTCGGGTGATCTGGAGGCGGTTGGGGAGCGTTTGGCCGATGACATCGTCTGGCACTCGCTTGGGCACAGCCGTTTCTCGCGCGACTACACCGGCCGCGAGGATGTCTTCGGACTGTTTGGCGCGCTGTTCGAAGAGACCGACGGGAGCTTTCGCATTGAGCTACACGACGTACTCGCCAATGATGAGCGAGCGGTCGCGCTGACGACGAACCGCGCCGAACGCGTAGGCCGCACGCTCGTATACGAGGAGGCCGCCGTGTTTCGAATCGTCGACGGCAAAGTGGCCGAGGCTTGGCTCTACGTCGACGATCAGGAGGCTCACGCCGACTTCTTTCGCGCGTAGAGCGGCACGCGATGATCGCAACAAGACGCTCGTAAGTGGGCTGCCCGTCGCCGGGCCGCCGGCGGCAGCGACGTGGAGCCGGGTCACCAGGAGCGACAGCGCTCGTCGAGCGAGATTTCGACGCCCGCCCAGTCGACAAGCGAACCGCATCGGAGACGGCGGCAGCGGTCGATGTTCGCTGGCGAGTCTGCTTGTTTGGGGGACGCACCGGAGACGTTCGGGAATCGGACGGACGGCGGGACGGACGGAAATGATCGGCTCCAGTAGAACGCTCGCGCGCGGGGCGGCGAGATCGCGGCGTCGTAAGTCGCGTGGTCATCGGTGTGTCGGCCTCGCGCGAGCTTGACGGGTAGTCGCTGATCGGGGACACGAAGTCGGGTCCGTCGAGCGTGTAGACCCGCAGCCGTGTTCAAGCCCGAACGGTCGCCGTGGGCGTCGTCTTGCGCAGCAGCGCGATCTCGCGGAACGAGTCGCCCGCTTTCAGCGTGCGGAGCAGGCGGCCGTCGCGGATGACGTCGGCCTCGCCGTCGGCGATCACGTAGAGGTGGTCGCCGACGTCGCCCTGGCGGAAGACGTCGGTGCCTTCTTCGATGTCGGCGTGTTTGACGCGAAGCGCAAGGCTGTCGATCGCCGGCACGGGCAGCACGCGGAGCATGGCGACCTGTTGCAGCACGGCGATCTCCTTGTCGCGGTGAGTCATCGAGCGGTCGATCGCCTGCAGGCGCCGCCACGCGAGGACGACCAGCGCCGGTCCCAGGAGGCCGAGAGCTGCCAGCGCGCCGCGCACGCCAAGCAGGTCGATCGCGGGCGGCGGCGCGAGCGACCCGAGTGCCACGCTCAGCGCCGTGAGGCTCTCCTTGGCGCCGAACACGCGCGCGAGCAGGTCGTCGGCGACGATTCGGGCGGCGGCCGGGTGACTCCGTGGCTACGGGCTTTGACCGCGTAGCCGAAGTAGCTGACCTCTGCCGACGCGACGCGCAGCGTGCGGCGAGCCTCGAGGTCGAAGGGCACGCCCGTGGTCTGCACGAGCCGGAGCGCATGCGCGTTCATGCGCTGCCCGAGGTCGCCGGGCGCGAGGAATCTCAGATGAGGCCGAGTTGGCCCAGGACGTCGGCGAGGTCGAAGTACATGTGAAAGGAAACGATCTTGCCGTCTTCGACACGCGAGACCGCCGCGTAGCGTGAGACCACCGTCTTGCCGGTGGGCGCGATCTCGCCGGTGGGAGATCGCAGGGGGCCGGTGTGCGTTCCGGCGAACTTCGCCTCCTCGACTCCCTGGCTGTCCGCCGCGAATATCAGCTGATCTTCGATCGCGTTGTCGGGAAACGCCTCGTTCCACGCGTCATAGAACTGCTCGGCACCGGCTCGTCCTGAGAGTCGCAGGCCCCCCGGCGCTTCCAGTTCCGCGCGCTCGTCAAAGAGGCCCACCCATCCCTCCCGATCGTGCGCGTTCCAGAGTTCGATGCCGCGTTCCAGCACGGTCTTGGTGTCGCTCATTGTTCTGCCTTTCCAATGGGGTGGCTGGCGTCGGGGTGCTTGGGTGAGTGTCGCTAGGCGGTGTCGGGTGTTCTGTGGCGAGTTGCTCGAGCATCTCGCTGATCTCGGCGACGGCGTCGTGCTGGGCGCACTGTGCTTGCAGCGCTCGGGCCCGTTGGCGGTAGGAGGCGTCTGAGAGGACGGTGAGGATTGCCTTGCGCAGCTTCTCGACGGTGGGCTTGGCGGTGCGGAGGTTGATGCCGACGCCGGCCCAGGCGATGCGTGCCGCGACCTCGGGTTTGTCCTCGGTGGTGCCGGCGACTACGAGCGGGACGCCGTGTGAGAGGGCGTATTGGACGCCTCCGTAGCCGCCGTTGGTGACGATGATGTCGATCTTGGGCAGCAGGTGGTCGTAGGGCACGAACGTCTCGATGCGGGCGTTGGCTGGGATGGGGCCGGGGATCGCCGAGCTGGGGCGACCGCCGGTGGTCGCGACGACGAGGACGTTCTCGTGCTGCAGAGCGGCGAGCGTCGGCGCGATCAGGCGGCCGAGGTCGGCGGTGTCGAGCGTGCCTTGGGTGACGTGGACGACGGGCCGGCCTTCGTCGAGCTCTGTCCACCATGGCGGTGGGTCAAACCGCGCCGTCGGCGGCGGCAGGATCGGGCCGACGAAGCGGACCTTGTCGGGGAGGTCGCTGCGGGGGTATTCGAACGATTCGATCGTCGGCTGCACGACGCGATCGGCCAGGATGGGCGTGTCCATGAAGAACACCGGAAGCCGCGGGGCGCCGACGGACATCAGCCGCTGGTTGATGTGGCGCTGTGCCGGGCGGAGCAGGGCGCGCTGTACGACGAACCGAAGCGCTGCGTTGCGCGCTCGACCGAGCGCTCGTGAAGAGGGCGCGAGGCCGAAGCCAAACGGAGCCGTGTCGCGGCTTGAGAGCAGCAGCGGCGAGGTGTTGCACGACACGACCGGCGGACGGTCGGTCGTCGCGTCGAGCAGCAGCGCCATCACGCCGAGAAACCCGGGGTCGACGAGCACCGCCTCGGCCGGGAAGTCGCGCAGGGTCGCGCGCAGCGCCGCGAGCTGGTGCGGGATCGGGTCGCCGAATACGCGTGACGCGTCGAAGTTGATGCGCGCGGGCCCGCGTTTGGCGGCGCGGCCGGGAAAGGACGCGTCGAAGTCGCGGTCGTCGAAGTCGGCGCCCGCCGGAAGCGCGAGATGGGCGGCGCCAGTCTGCTCGACTATCTCCTTGAAGCGTGACCCGGTGAGCACGACGACGTCGTGCTGGCGCGCGATCAGCCCGTCGGTGACGCGCAGCAGCGGCGCGAGATGGCCGTGTATCGGCGAACAGCAGATCAGAAACCGCGCCATGTCGCATCCTTCCTCGTCGCTTTTGGCTAACGTACAGCTCGGATGAACCCTCGTCAACCGGAATCAAAGCGCGCGTACGTGTCGCCGCTGCGCGAGGAGCAGCGTCGTCAGACGCGAGCGCGGGTTGTGCAGGCCGCCGGCGCGATCTTCGCGCAGCGCGGCTACGTCGCCACGACGATGCAAGCAATAGCGGAGGAGGCAGGCGTCTCGGTCGATACCGTCTACCTCAACGGCTCAAAGCGCGAGCTTCTCTTCGCTGCGCTGGAAACCGGCGTCGCCGGCGACGAGGGGTCGCACTCGATACGCGAGCGCGACTGGATGAAGGAGCTGCTGGCCGAGCCCGACGTCTCCCGGCTGCTGGCCCGCATGGCGCCCGCAATCGCAGAAACCCACGCTCGGTCGGCCGGCATCTTTGCCGCGCTTGCCGGCGCAGCGACAGTCGACGAGGAGGTCGCGCAGGCTTACACCGGGCTCGTGGCGCGGATGCGAGCCGACACGGCAGCGGTCGCTGCGCTGCTCGACGAGCGACGCGGAGTGCAGCGAGGCCTGCCGGTCGAGGAGCTGGGCGACACGTTCTGGCTTCTCACGCACCCCGACGGCTACCGACGGCTCGTCGAGGAGGCGCAATGGAGCGTCGAGCGCTACGTCGCCTGGCTAGAACGCATGCTCAGATCCGTCGTGCTGGGAGACCCCGAGAGACGAGATCGCTGACGAGCCGCTGCGGCCACTCACCGCGAGCTAGGCCCGTCGACGCGAGCCCAACAGACGGTCGTTGCTGAGACTGCGGTCGTGGTGCTCATGCCCGTCCGATCGCAGCCCGAAGGGATGCAACCATCGGGGCGCTGAGCGCCACGACCGCCTCAGCAGCACAGGTGCGGCGGCCCAATGTCCCCGACCAGCGCCGCGAGGCGCTGGACGTCAGCGTGATCGGAGGCGCGGCAGTCGTCGTGATGATCACGGCATAGCCACGTTCGAGGCGACTAGGGGGCGCCGCAGTCCCACTGAAGGGGAAATAGCCGTGACGCCGCGAGCTGGAAGTTCTTCCAGAACCGGCGTCACGGCGTCTTTTCCACCGACCGGAGCCGGCGCCCGCGGCGAGAGGAACTAGCAGGTTCCCAACGGCCTCGGGGACATATCCTCCTGCGTGCCGGTCGCCCACAGCGCCCTGCCGCCGGGGTTGTAGATGACGAGGTTGCCGTCGTTCTGCATCACGATGTAGGACCCAGGGTTTCCGTATGTGCCGCTGGACCACAGCGGAGTCCAGCCCTGGTGATAGAGGACAAAGTTTCCGTCGCCCTGCATCACGGCACGGATGTCGCTGCCGGCGCCATCCTTCTTGTATTGCGCCCACCGCGGGACGGCGCAGTCGGCGCGATACAGCGCGATGTTCGGCATCCAGTTGTTGACCGCCAGGCGACTGCGTCCCGAGCTGGATGAGAGCGTCTGGCCGAGAGCGATCTGCTGACCGCCCAGCAAGCGGTCGCTGGCAGCGGCTGAATCGGGCGCGCCGGCGACGACGGTGGTAAGCGCTATGGCCAAGATCAGCGCCTCGAGCGCGGCGCGGAGACGGTTTGAGCGGCTGAGGGTGATGGTCATCGAGATCTCCTTGTGGTGGCTTTGGCTGAAGTACCGCTCGGATGAATCGGCGTCAACCGGAATCAAAGCGCGTGTACGTGTCGCCGCTGCGTTAGCAGCAGCGTCCTCTACCGGCACAGCACCTCGCGCGCGCTACGCGTGAACGGTTCCGCGGTGTCGTCAGTTGGCGAGGGTTGCCTCGATGACGCTTGTCGGGGTCGGGGTCGCGATGACCCGTTCAACGCGTAGGCCGGCGGCTTGAAGCAGCTCGTCGTATTGGGCGGCGGTGCGTTCGCGTCCGCCTGAGAGGACGAGCATCTCGATGTCGAGAAGCTTGCTGAAGGACGCTGTGTTTGTCTGTGGCAGCAGCTGCTCGGCGATCAGCAGGCGGTCGTCGGGTGACATGGCGGCGCTGATGCCTCGCAGGATCGAGATCGCGTGCTCGTCGTTCCAGTCGTGCAGGACGGTGGCGAGGATGTAGATGTCGCCGGTGTCCGGAACGGCTGTGAAGAAGTCTCCGGCGACGCACGCTACGCGCTCTTGCAGGCCGGCCTGAGCGAGTGTGGCGCGCGCGCGATCGGTGACGTGCGGGCGCTCGAGTAGGACCCCGCGTGCCTGCGGATGGCGGGCGAGGATCGCCGCCAGAAGCGTTCCGTTGCCGCCGCCGACATCGACGATCACGTGGGCATCCGTGAAGTCGTAGGCGTCGACGATCGCGGCGTGGGTGAGCGCGGCGAAGGTGCCCATCGCGGCGTCGAAGCGAGCCGCCGCCTCCGGGCGTCGGTCCATGTACTCAAAGAACGCCTCCTCGTGGGCGATCTCGAATGCGTTCTGTCCGCTGCGCACGGCGTCGTCGAGGCGATCCCAGGCTTGCTCGTGCCAGTCCTCGCCGACCATCAGCACGAGGTCTCGCAACGAGGCTGGTGCTTCCCGCGTTAGGCACGCGCCGATGGGCGTCAGCGCGTAGCGTCCGGCTTCATCGCAGGCGACGACGCCGGCCGGCGCCAGTGCCCGCAGCACGCGGG
>DASYVZ010000487.1:0-8168 GCA_035936515.1 Solirubrobacteraceae bacterium
CCCGAGTGGCGCGAGGAGCTCGACGACCATGGCTGACGGGGCCTGCGACACGAGCGCGGCGGTCTGCGACTACGGCCGCCCCGAGGCTCACGCAGCGCTTCGTCGTGCGGCTCAGCCGCCCTCGCGCACCTCGTCGCGCAGGCGCTCGATCTCGCGCAGCAGCTCGCGCTGGCGGCGGATGACGTCGTCGAGCCGGCGCTCGACGGAGTCGCCGCCGGCGCCGGATGGCGTCGTCGTCGTGCCGCCGCCCGCGGCACCGGGCGTCGTCGTCGTGCCGCCCGTCTCGCCCGCGTCGGCCTTGTCGTCCGTCTGATCGCCGCCGGTGGCACCCGGCGCCACCGCGTCGTCGGGGACCTCGCCGGTCCTGATGTAGTTGAGCGTCTTGTCCTCGGCCTCGGCATCGCGGTCGTTGTGGAAGATCGCGACGAGCTTGTTCGTCTCGGCATCGACGACGACGGTCTTGGAGACCGAGTTGGCCTCCTTGGGGATGATCGACGTGAGGTAGACGAGGCCGCCGTTGACGAACACGGGCCGCGGCTCGACGACGCGGAAGTTCCCCGAACCGGCCGCGCCGGGGGCGCCGTCGCCGAAGTCGATGCCGGGGATCGACACCGCGCGCACCGCCTGCAGCGCACGGCGGTTGCCGCTCAGCGAGGTGCGCGCGGGCACGCGCCAGATCCGCGTCTTGCCGGTCGTCGCGTCGGTCAGGAAGATCGCGCTGGCGGCGAACGCGCGGCCGTATGGCTCGGCGACCGACACCCATTGCGTCCCGAGGCCGGCGGCGCCGAAGTCGACGAGGTACGGCTGGCGGTTGGTCTCGGTGTCGGTGATGCGCGTCTGGTTCTCGTGCACGAACCAGGCGTTCCACAGGCCGCCCTTGTACTGGTAGGACTCCTGGATGCGGCGCGCCTGCGTGTCGGAGAACAGCCGCCCGGTCTGCGCCAGCTCCGGGCGTCGCGCGGCCTCCTCGAGCTCGAGATCCTCGATCTCGCCGTCGGGGGTGACGACGAACACGCCGCCCAGCACGGGCCGCCGGATGAGGATCCCCTTGTACTCGAGGTAGGGCACGACCAGCCGCGGCCCATCGTCGGTCTCGATGCCGATGGGCTCCTCCAGCGAGATGAGGAAGCGCTCCTTCAGCAGCCGCCAGCGCAGGTTGTCGGTGATCTGCAGGCCGGGCGCGACCTCCATCTCGGCATCGGCGTAGCGCAGCTGGCGCGCGGTCTGCTCGGCGTCGAGCGCGACGATCCCCTGGCTCTTCTTGCTGAAGATGCGAAACGCCCCCTGCGGCGTGCGCAGCGCCGTCCAGATCAGGCCGTCCTCGCTGTTGACGATGCGGAAGTTCGTCAGCGTCTCCGTCGGCGAGTTGAACGCGCTCGAGGCGTTGACCTCGGCGACCTCGCGGGGCACGATGCGGACCTGTCCGCCGGCCGGCAGGCCGGGGATCGCCTCGTAGGTCGTGTTGTTGACGATCGAGCGCTGGACGAGCGGCCCCGACAGGCCCCCGAGGATCACGAACGCGAAGAACGCGAGGATCGGGAACGCGAACAGGTAGCCCGGCGGGCGCACCCCGGTCTTCAGATCCTCCAGTGTCTTCCAGCTGCGCTGCGAGCGGCGCAGCAACAGGGCGCCGGCGACGAGCAACAGGATCGGCGGCAGCCAGACGATCGGCTGGGTCCAGAAGAACATCGCCAGGCCGTGCCAGATCGGGCGCACGAGCCACAACACGACCAGCACGACGGCCGCCGCGACCAGCGCGGCGGGCTTGACCGATGAGGGCAGTCGGCGCATCCGCGCCGCACTCTATGCGCTGAAGGCGGTGCTTAACGACGCTGGCCCCGCCGGGTCGGCGGGGCCAGCGTCACAACTCGTCCGTTGCGGGCCGGCACCGGCCGCGCATGCGCTCAGCTGGGCTGCGGGACGATTCGCATGTAGGGCCGCGGCGCGTCCCAACCTTCGGGAAAGAGCTCCTTGGCCTGGTCGTCGGAGACCGAGCCGGCGATGATCACATCGTCGCCCTGGGTCCACTGTGCGGGCGTGGCGACCTTGTGGTCGGCCGTCAGCTGCAGCGAGTCGATGACGCGCAGGACCTCGTCGAAGTTGCGCCCGGTCGTCATCGGATAGACGAGGACGAGCTTGATCTTCTTGTCGGGCCCGATGACGAAGACGTTGCGCACCGTCTGGTTGTCGGCGGGAGTGCGCGAGGCGGCGTCGCCGCTGACGTCCTCGGGCAGCATCCCGTAGAGCTTCGAGACCTGGAAGTCGTCGTCGCCTATGACCGGGTAGTTCGGGGCCGTACCGGCGATCGCCTCGATGTCCTCGGCCCACTTCTCGTGGTTGCCGACGGGGTCGACCGAGAGGCCGATGATCTTCGTGTTGCGCTTGTCGAACTCGTCCTTGATCGAGGCCATGTATCCCAGTTCGGTCGAGCACACCGGGGTGAAGTCGCGCGGGTGGGAGAACAGGACGCCCCAGGAGTCGCCGAGCCACTCGTGAAACGAGATCTTGCCATCGGTGGTCTCAGCCTCGAAGTCTGGTGCCGTATCGCCGATCGTCAGAGCCATCTGCATCCTCCAATGCGTGAATTAGGCTAAAAGCGGTTGGCATTCACGCTATCAAGTCGCCGATGTCGCGCTGCGGGGCGAGCACGAGCGACGGATAGGGCAGCATCGACCGCCGTGATCTCGAGATGCTCCTGCCCCCGGTAGCGAGCGGCGTGCGGTCCCAGGTGGCGGTGGCCGCCGCGGTGTCAGGGCGGCCCGCCACCCGACGATCGCCGCGCAGGCACAGGAGGCCGGGGCGTCAGCGCTTCCCCTTGCCCGGCTCGGCCATCTTGCGGTGCATCTTCGCCTTCGCGCTGTCGGGCAGCGCGCCGCTCGCGCGGCCTTGCAGCTTCGTCTTCATCGAGGCGGCGATCGCCCGCTCATCACCGCTCATGAGGGCCTGGAAGCCCATCCGCGCGACGTCGGAGGGATCGTCCTTCGGCCCGCTGCCGACGCGCGTGTCGAGCATGTCCGCGCGCTCGAAGAACTCGGTGTCGGTCGGGCCCGGCATGAGCGAGGTGATCGTCACGCCGGTGTCCTTGAGCTCCTCGCGCAGCGCGAGCGCGAAGGACTGCACGAACGCCTTCGACGCGTTATAGACGGCTTGGAAGGCGCCGGGCATCGTCGCGGCGATCGATGACGAGAACAGGATTCCGCCTTCGCCACGGGCGACCATGTCGCGCGCGACGTACTTCGCGAGATGGACGGTGCTGCGCACGTTGAGGTCGACGAGGCGCAGCTCGTCGGCGAGCTCGGTGTCGGTGGCGAAGGCGCCGCCGGCGCCGACGCCGGCGTTGAGCGCCGCCGCAGCAAGCGGTCGGCCAGCGGCTCGCACCGTGCCGTAGAGCTCGTCGACGCCGCCTGCGGTGGCGAGGTCCACGCGGACGGCGGTCACCTGCGCGCCGTCTTCGCGAAAGCGCTCGGCGGCGGAGGGCAGCTCGGCGTCCTCGGCCGTGACGATGAGGTCGAAGCCGTTGTCGGCGAACTGGCGGGCCAGCTCGTAGCCGATGCCGCTGGAGGCGCCGGTGACGAGCGCGAGGGGGCGTGGCGTAGCTGTGGACATAGGCTTACGCGTGCGCATCGTCAGCCACGCGCGAACACCGAAATCAGGCTGACGCCGACGTCGCCACCATCTCGCGATCGGCCTGCGCCTCGGCGACGATCTGCATGCGCTCGATCGAGTTGCGCACCAGGCGCGAGACCTGCATCTGACTCACGCCGAACACCTCGCCGATCTCCGCCTGCGTCATGTCCTCGAAGTAGCGCATGTGCAGGATCTCGCGGTCGCGCGGGCTGACGCCGCGCAGCAGACCCTCCAGCAGGACGCGCTGCTCCGCCACGTCGTAGCCGTCGTCGTCGCTGCCGAGCCGTTCGCCGAGCGAGGTGGCGCCGTCGTCCTGCTTGGAGACGGGGGCGTCGAGTGAGCTCGCGCTCGCCGCCCGGGCGGCGTGCAGCGCGTCGAGGACCTCCTCCTCGGTCAGCTCGGTGCGCGCGCACAGCTCCGCCACCGTCGGCGCGCGGTGGTTCTCGCCGGTGAACTGGCGCACCATCCCCTCGACGCGCAGCGCGCGCTCGGCGAGCGCTCGCGGCGGGCGCACCGCCCACGCGTGATCGCGAAAATGGCGCTTGATCTCGCCGACGATCGTCGGGACGGCGTAGGAGGAGAACGCGATGCCGCGGGTGGGATCGAAGCGATCGACCGCCTTGACCAGCGCCAAGGCGGCGACCTGCGTGAGGTCGTCGAGCGAGTCTGGCCTGCGGTTGTAGCGGCCGGCCAGGCGTCGTGCGAGCGGCATGAAGCGCTCGACGATCGCGTCACGGTCGCGCCGGTCTCCCGTGCGGTGATAGCGCGCCAGCAGTTGGCGGTCGCCGCGGTCGCGGCGCTCGCGGTACGCGCCATCCGCGCGGCTAGCGGTCCGGTCCTCCACCGTCGGCGGGGTGATCGCAGTCATTGTTCGCTACCTCCGTAAGCTCGCGTGAGGAGGTATCCGGCACTCCTGAGGCCAGGAAGTGCGAACTGCCGCCGGTCATCGGGGCTGCCGCGGCTCCCAGAACAAGAACGCGACCGCTTGGTCTCATTACCCGGGATCCGCGACGCGCACGCACCGCTCGCGGTTTGCGCGGCCCCGCGCCGGCCGGCTGCGTGTGGAGGGGGATGGTCGAGAAAACGTCTGTATGCGCGACGCATTCTCGACCACGCCAAACGCCGTGCCCGAGCGGCTCACGTCTCGCGTCCAGATGATCGACGCCAGACTTCCGGAGGGGTTTTCAGAGCCGGGGCGGGGGTATCTCACGCACCCCATGAGCCAGCGCGCGACACAGCAGAAGACCGAGCGCCGGGCGGTCCGCTCCGACGACGAGAGCCTGTCCCCGCGCGCCAACGAGCTGCTCACCCGCGAGCTGCAGGCTGCCGTCGGCAGCGACGAGGCGGTCGTCCCGAAGGACCGCCCGCGCCGGGAGAAGCAGGCGCATGGCGGCCGCTCTGCGTTCACCGCGGCCCTGTCCTCGAACCTCCCGCTCATCATCGTGACCTTCTTCGTCGCCCTCGTCGTCGGCGCGATCATCGCGCTCGTGACCGACCAGTACTGGGCGGTCGTGGTGGCGGCCGCCGTCCACGCGGCCGGGACGCTGCTCGTCGCCGCAGGCGCGATCGCGCTGACCACGGAGACCGAGCACATGGATCCGGCGGTCGCGGCACGCCTCGAAGAGGAGGGTGTCGGCAATCCGGATGCGGTGCTCAGCGACCTTCTCGAGGAGTTCTCAGGCGCGCAGGAGGCGCGCGGGGTTCCGGAGGTCGTCTCGAGCGGCCACAACGAGCGCACCGCGACGCCCGAGGAGGACCCCGGCGAGGCGACCGTGGAGCAGCGCAGCGCGATGACCCCCACGAGCAGACCGACGCAGGTCGCCGGCGCGGGGTCGGGCATCGCGGTTCTGCCGTGGTGGGTCGTGCTCGCCGTGACCGTCCTGACGGTTGCGGTGGCGCTGATCGTGGGCGGCGAGATGTGGGCGCTGCCGGCGATCGTCATACCACTCGCGCTGGGTTGGATCGCGGTGCAGAAGTGGATGGAGCGCGGCCCCGACAGCTCCGCCGAGCCCGAGCGGCCGACCGGTGACACGGAGCGTGCTCAGCGCCGCCTCGTGCCGATCGGAGTCTTCGTGGTGGTCGGCGTCGTCTGGTTCATGGTCGTCATCGGCCTGCTCGGCGAGCTGGTCTGAGCAGGAGCCGGCGATGGCGACCGACGGTGACCGGCTCCTGCGCATCTACATGACCGACCAGCTCGCGCTGGGAGTCCTCTGGCGCGAGATCGCCCGCCGCGCAAGCAACTCCAGCAACGGCACCCCCGAGGGAGCGGCGCTGCAGCGCGTGGCCGCGGCGATCTCCGACGACGTCGCGCTGTTCGAGCAGATGATGCGCCGGCTCGGGTTCAGCACCCGCAGTCCGAAGAGCATGCTCGCGGTGGTGGCCGAGCGCCTCGGGCGCCTGAAGCTCAACGGCCACATCATCAGCGGGTCGCCCCTGAGCCGTTTCGAGGAGCTCGACTTCCTCCTGATGGGCATCGAGGGCAAGGTCGTGTTGTGGCAGAACCTGCGCGACGGAGCGGGCCTCGGTGAGCGGCTGCGCGACATCAACTTCGATCATCTCATCGAGCGTGCGCGCAGCCAGCGCGCGGAGCTCGAGCCGTTTCATGCCCGGGCGGCGCAGGCGGCGCTGCGCTGAGCGGCCTGGTTTTCACGCCTCGCGCGCGCCGCCGTCGCGACCGTCAGGTTGCGGACCTCGAGCACGCTGCCGCACGCCTCGGGAGCCGCGGGCGGACGCTCGGGCAACGTGGGTCGAGCCCTGGGCTCCTTCATCAGGGTGGCCTCGACTCCCGCCGCGCGAGCAGCAGTGCGCGCTCGCGCTCGTTGCGCGTCAGCGAGGCGGCGCGCTCGAACTCCACACGCGCCTCGGCGCCGCGGCCGAGCCGCGCGAGCAGCTCGCCGCGCACGCTCGGCAGCAGGTGGTAGTTCGCGAGCGCCGGCTCGCCCGCCAGTGCGTCGACGATTTCCAGGGCGGCGGCCGGGCCGAACGCCATCGACACCGCGACCGCTCGGTTGAGTTCCACGACCGGCGAGGGCGCGACCTGACCGAGCGCGTCGTAGAGCGCCGCGATGCGCACCCAATCGGTCTCCTCGGCGGTGCGCGCGCGCGCGTGGCACGCAGCGATCGTCGCCTGCAGGGCGTACGGCCCGAGCGGCCCGCCGAGCGCCTGCGCGCGCTCGAGCGCAGCGAGCCCGCGCGCGATCAGCACATGGTCCCAGCGGGCGCGGTCCTGGTCGAGCAGCAGCACGGGGGCGCCCGCTGCGCCCACACGCGCGCGCAGGCGAGACGCCTGCAGCTCCATCAGCGAGACGAGCCCCTGGACCTCCGGCTCGGCGGGCACGAGCTCGGCCAGGATGCGGCCGAGGCGCAGCGCCTCCTGGCACAGCGACGGCCTGACCCAGTCGTCGCCCACGGTTGCCGAGTAGCCCTCGTTGAACACGAGGTAGACCACCTCGAGCACCGACTCCAGCCGGGCGCCGCGCTCGCGCGGGGTCGGCGCCTCGAACGGGACGCGCGCCTCCGACAGCGTGCGCTTCGCGCGCACGATCCGCTGCGCGATCGTCCCCTCCGCCACGAGGAACGCGCGCGCGATCTCCGAGGTGGTGAGGCCGCCGAGCAGGCGCAGGGTCAGGGCCACGCGCGCCTCGCGCGACAGGACCGGGTGGCAGGTCATGAAGACCAGGCGCAGCAGGTCGTCCTCGACGCCCTCGTCGAGCGCGGCGTCGAGGTCGGGCTCCTCGCTCTCCTGCAGCTCGCGGGCAAGCTCCGCGTGCTTGCGCTCCAGGCGCGCGTTGCGGCGCAGCAGGTCGATCCCGCGGTGCTTGGCCGTGGCCATGAGCCAGGCGCCCGGGTTGTGCGGCACGCCCGACTCGGGCCACTGCTCCAGTGCCGCGACGAGCGCGTCCTGCGCGAGGTCCTCGGCGAGGCCGACGTCGCGCACGAGCCGCGTGAGGCCGGCGATCAGCCGCGGCGACTCGATCCGCCAGACGGCTTGGATCGCGGCGTGCGCCGGCCCGGTGCTCATCCGCCTGCGGCTACCCCTTCGCCTCGAGCTGCTCGCGCAGGCGCTCCTCGGCCTCGCGCAGCTCGGGGGTGAAGCTCTCGCCGAAGTCTTCGGCCTCGAAGACCTGCCGGATCTCGATCTCGGACTCCCCCTCCATCGGGTTCGGGCAGCGCTTGACCCACTCGATCGCCTCCTCCATCGAGCGGACCTCCCACAGCCAGAAGCCGGCGATCAGCTCCTTGGTCTCGGTGAACGGGCCGTCGACGACGCTGCGATCGGAGTCCTTGAAGCGCACGCGTGCGCCCTTGGAGCTCGGCTGCAGCCCCTCGCCCGCCAGCATGATGCCGGCCTTCGCGAGCTCCTCGTTGTACTTGCCCATCGCCGCGAGCAGTTCGGTGCTCGGCAGCTGGCCGGCTTCGCTCTCGGGCGTCGCCTTGACGATGACCATGACGCGCATCGGATGCCTCCTGGGGTTGGAAGTGCCTTTCTATCGATGCGTCGAACGGCGCGCCCGGAAATCGACACGACGTTCGCTGCCCCC
>DASYVZ010000488.1:0-1668 GCA_035936515.1 Solirubrobacteraceae bacterium
GTCGAGGCGGGTCTGCGCGAGCGCCTGCTCGCAGCGCGCGGCGAGCGCCTCGACGAGCGCGCGCTGGTAGCTGGCCGCCAGGTCGGCGGCGCGCCGGCGGGCGCCGGCCTCGCCGAGCTCGCGCACCTTGTAGAGCAGCGAGGTCTTCACGCCGGCGAACGAGAAGTCCAGCCCCGCGAGGTTGCGCGCGATCGGAAAGGCGAACGCCTGTGGGTCTCCGTCGCGGGCGAGGCGCTCGAGCGCCGGACCACCGGGAAACGGCAGCCCGAGCAGGCGAGCCCCCTTGTCGAACGCCTCGCCGGCGGCGTCGTCGAGCGTGCGACCGAGGACCTCGAAGCCGTCGTGGCCGTCGACGCGCGCCAGCAGCGTGTGGCCGCCGCTGGCGATCAGGCAGACGAACGGGGGCTCCATGAGCGGAGCAACGCCTCGGCCTCGGCCGGAAGGGTCCACCCGCAGGAAGTTCGCCGCGATGTGGCCCTGCAGGTGGTCGACGGCGGCGAGCGGCAGCCCCCGCGCGGCGGCCAGTCCCTTCGCCGTCGCGACGCCGACGAGCAGCGCGCCGACGAGGCCCGGCCCTTGCGTGACGGCGACGAGGTCGATGTCGTCGAGCGTCGCCTGCGCGCGGCGCAGCGCGTCGTCGACGACCGCATTGGCCAGCTCGAGGTGGTGGCGCGACGCGATCTCGGGCACGACGCCGCCGTACTCGTCGTGGATGCCCTGCGACGAGATGACGTTCGACCGCAGCTCGCCGTCCCCCGTGACGACGGCGGCGCAGGTGTCGTCGCAGCTGGTCTCGAGCGCCAGGATGAGGCTCATGCCGACGGTGCTGCGTCGGGGACGTCGTCGAAGCGCCCGGCCAGGGTCGACTGCGTGCGCCACATGATCACCGCGTCCTCGCCGTTGTCCTGGTAGTAGCGCTTGCGCCGCCCCGCCGCACGGAAGCCGAAGCGCTCGTAGAGCTCGATCGCTGCGGCGTTGGACTCGCGCACCTCGAGCGTGAAGCGCGCGCCCTTGCCGTCGATGCGGCGCAGCAGGTCGTTCAGCAGCGCGCTGGCGATCCCCTGGCGCCGGCGGCCGGGATCGACGGCGACGTTCATGATGTGCCACACGGTGTCGTAGCGCGAGCAGATGAGAAAGCCGATCATCTCCCCGTCGCGCAGGGCCGCCAGGCAGACGCTCGCGGGCTTGGACAGCTCGAGCACGAACATCGCCAGCGACCAGGGCGTGGGGAACGCGCGCCGCTCGATCGCGATGAGCTCGGGCAGATCGGCGTACGTCAGGCGGCGGATCTGCAGCGGTCCCTCGGTCATGCGGTCATGTGATCAGCGGCTGGGCTGGTGGCGCGCGAGCACGGCGTCGGGCAGGCGCAGGTAGTCCGGGACGACGAGGTCGCGCGCGATCCCCGGCGGCGCCTGCAGCGCGAGCCCGCAGATCGCGAGCGCGCTGACGGCGTGGTGCGGGGACTCATCCGGTGGAACACTGCAACCGGCGCCTTCCAGGTCGGCCCGAAATCGTAGCGCCCCGTTCCCCACGGCCAGCCAGGCTCCGGGCTCCTGCGCCACCCGCCGCGCCAACGCCGCGGGCGCCAGCACAGCCTGCTCGAGCACGGTCCTGCCCTCGCGCCAGCCGGCGGCGAAGGCCTCGCCGCGGCGGGCGTCGATCACCGCC
>DASYVZ010000489.1:0-4646 GCA_035936515.1 Solirubrobacteraceae bacterium
TCCCTCCACGATGAGCGACAGCAGCCGTTCGCTGCAAATCGTCATGCGGGCCGGTTGACTGCGGCCACTCCGTCAGTGTCAGTCCGTGATCGCGCTCGAGGCGCAGCGCCTCCGACCAGAACCGCATCGGGTCGAAAACGACCTCGCGGATCGGGCGCCCCGCCGCGATCAGCCCCTCGATGTACGCGACGGCTTCGAGGACGGCGCTCGCGCCTTGCCAGATCTCGACGGTCGCGACACGCACCCCGCCGTGCGCACGCCGACGATCGCTGTGGACCGGTAGAGGCAAGCGGTCTTGTAAGACACACCGATTTCGCGCTCGAGGTGCTGACTTGGTGCTCGTCATGAGGTACATTCGCTGGGGCTACGACTACTACCTTTGATCGGAGGCTCCGATGGTTTCTAGGTGTCGTGCCGTCCCCGCCCTTGCGGTTGTGGGAAGCGTGGTGGCTTTGGCGGTCGCGTCGCCCGCGGTCGCGGAGCAGTCTCCGTACAAAAAGGGCGAAAAGCTGTGCGAGCGGTCTGGCGGAACATTCACGCCGGACGTCGTTTCCTCCTACCAGTACAGCTACCTCTGCTTCAGACCTGGAAGCCGCTTCACGCCAGAGGAAATGGACAAGGTCACGCGAGTCTGTAACCGATATGACGGGTTCATCGTAGGCACGGCAAGGGGCAACGCTTACTACTGCTTTTATAACCCGTGATTTCGACCGATCGAAGCCTGACTCCCACTAGGTCGCGTAGGCGTCGCCGGTAGATCGCGGTCCCCTGAGCGGCGCCCGCCGGCCCCCGCTGGCGCTGACGCGTAACGCCATCAGGCGGCTGCAGGCCCCGCGGTGCCGTTGCGAACGGCCGCTGCCGGTGCCCGACGACGGCGAGCTGCGATGCGCCGCGTGCGGCCACCAGACGGACGGGTGGTGAACGTGATGCCGGAGATCGCTGCCACCGCTCCCATCCGGCGCCTCGCGTTCACCCACGAGGAGCCCGCAACAACCGTCGGCATGAGCCTCGACAGCTTCGAGCGCCACGTCCAACCGACGCTGCGCCTCGTACGCCTCGGCCGGATGCGCCTCGTGCCGATCGGCGAACTGGAGCGATGGCTCGACGACAACGCAAACCGCGCACTGGACGGCGCCGCATGAGTACTCGTAAGGTGCAGTCGAGATCAAGTGGGGCCGCGCGACGTCAATCGCCAGGCCCGTGGCCCAAGAGGAGTGCACCTCATGAGCACCGCTCCCGCTGCACATCGGCTCGCTGGCGCAGGTGCCGCAGTAGTCGCCTGCGCCAGCCGGCCGTTCGCACGCGAGGTGGGGCAACGGTCGGCGCCGCGCCGGACGACCATCGCCGCGCGGGCCCGCCGGCACGTAGCTTCGGGCTGGCCGCCGCCCCAAGGGGCTGACGGGGCGACGACCATCCCTTTGCGACAAGCGGAGCCCGGCCGTGCGCCCTGCCGGGCACCCTTATAACCAGACCCGCAGAAGCGTCTATCCAGCGCCCGGGCTCGTAAACTCCTCTCGCTCCTGCCGTGCTTCCCGCGCAGCGTTCTTACCCGGCGCGGTGCGTGAATGGCCGAAGCCCGTGCCGCGGGAAAAACGGCGGGAAGTGGATGCACGTATCCCAGCGGTTCGCAGCGGTAAGACCTCCAGAGTAACCGGGGGAAACCCCATTTCGCGGGGCATCGTCACGATCTTCGATCCCGTAGCGGTACTAGAAGAGCCCTGCGAACGTCGGGCTTTTCAGGTCTGTTGACGCTCCACGGCGTTCCGGGCGGCGCGTGGCTGCACGCCACCCCCGACCACGCTCGGCGCCGCCAATCCCCTGGCCCAGCCTCCATGGGGCCGGGCCAGGGTCTCGACGTCCTGCGACGCGGGTGAACACTCCGCGCGGAGGCGGGTACCCCACGACGCCGGTCCGCGAACGATCGAGCTTGATCAAACCTCAGCGCCGAACCATAGATTTGAGGCTCTCGGTGCAGGCGTGTCGCGCAGCGGCGTCAGACGGCGGAAACGGCAGAGACGGAAGCTTCCGGCTCCGCCGTCGCGCCCACCGCATACTGCTGGGACGGCAGCACCGGGCCCGGCGAGAGCGCGCGCCCGGCGACGATCCATTCCCAGCGTCCGGCGAGCTCGACGGCGCGGCGAAAGCGGCGGTACGTGAAGCCCAGCTCGTCCTGCAGGACGCTGCGCGCGACGCGGCCCTCGCGCCGCACCTCGAGGGCGATCCGCAGCGCGTCGTCCTCCGCCGTCGGGCCCTGCTCGGCTGGAGCGGCCGCCTGCGCGCGAGCGGTGCCGTCGGCCGTGAAGTGCGCGCTGCGCAGCGCCGCCAGCGCGGCGGCGTGCTCCTCGCAGAACGTGCCGAAGCGACCGTGCCCCGCAGGGCGGTTGCAGCCGGCGCTCGATCGACAGGTAGCCATCGAAACGTGCTATTGCCCCAACCGGCGCAGCGCTAGCACGCGATTCCATGAGAAAACGTCCGGCGCTTCTCATAATTGCGAAGAACGAGCGCCATCAGCCGTCCCAGCGACGGAACGTCAGGCGGCTTGGAGCGCGCTGCGGCGCTCGTCGCTTACCGAGCGCTGGTCGAGGACGATCTCGAGGATGCGCTTCTGCGTCGGGTCGATCGACGCGGTCAGCCGCCGCGGGCGCGCTCGTACGCGCGCCGCTCCGCAGCGGCCAGCAGGTCGGCCTTCTTGCGCTTCTCCTTCGCGGCCTTGTGGGCCGCGAGATTGCGCTGCGCCGTCGCCTCCAGCGCCGCCTTGTGTGCGGCCTTCACGGGTCCTGACTGATCGCTGGGCATGTGCTCTCGCTCTCCTCGCCGGGGACTACAGCCTAGCCGCGTCGCTCTGCAGCAGTTCCTGCTCCGGCACGACGTAGTAGCGCCTGCCCTTCGGCTTGGGGACGGCCGTGACGCCGCGGCGCGTGGCGACCACCGGCAGCGTGCGATCCAGATCGCCCTCGTGGGCCTGGACCCAGGCGGCCACGGCCTCCGGATCGGCGCCGGCCTCGACCACCTTCTCCTCCATGATCACGACGGTCCCCGGAGGCGACCAGACGAACGGCGCCGTGGGGAGGCCCGACAGCAGCTTGCGGATCTCATCGTCGCTCATGCCGGCGAGGATAGTCCGCTCGGAACTGCGTCAGCGACAGCGTATTGCCGTCCGGGTCCTTGAACCACGCGACGCGCGCGCCGCCGGGCGAGCGCCAGACGCCGAGCTCGTCCTGCTCGACGCCCTCGAAGCGCTCGAAGACGACGCCGTTGGCGGTCAGGCCGGCCACCGTCGTCGCGATGTCGTCGACGCTCCAGCCGAGCACGGTGAAGGGATACGGCGTCAGCTGCTCGAGGCGATCAGCCGCAGCAGGACGCCGTTGAAGCGAAACGCGCATGCGACGGGGCTCGATCCCTCGAGCTTCAGGCCGAGCGTCTTCTCATAGAAGGGGCGCGCGCGGCTCATGTCCTTCGTCGGGACGAACGCGATGAGGTCCGCCTCGGCGAGCGAGACCGCCGGCGCTCGCGCTCCCTCGAGCTCGCGCTCGGGGACGATGTAGAACAGCAGGTCGAGCTCGGTCGCGTCGGGTGGCGCAAAGAGCGGCGGCACGCGCTTCGGCCATCCCTTCACGCCGCGCACCCACGCCTCGACCTCCGCGGGATCGCCCGCGGCCTCGACAACGGCGGCGGTCGGGATCGCGCACATGTTCGGCGGAAGCGGGATCGCCAGCTCGGCGGGTGCCGGGATCGACGCGAGCAGCGCGCGGATCTCCTCGCCGTCCATCAGCTCTGCGAGCTGCCCGGCTCCCAGAGCGGCTCGTCGCCGTCGTTGGCCCCGCGGCTGAGGATGAACAGCAGGTCCGACAGGCGGTTGAGGTAGCGCACGACCTCGGGATTGGCGTCCTCGACGAGCAGCGCGCGGCGCTCGGCGCGGCGGCACACGGTGCGGCATACATGCAGTTGCGCGGCGGCACCGGTCCCGCCCGGCAGGAGGAACGAGCGCAGCGGCTTGAGCGTCGCGTTGACCTCGTCGCACGCCTGCTCGAGCCACGTCACCTGCCCGGGCTGTACGCGCAGGCGCTCGCGCGCGGCCTCCGGATCGGCGGGGACCGCCAGGTCGGCGCCGACATCGAAGAGGTCGTTCTGGATGCGCCGCAGCCAGGCGGCGTACGCGTCGGGCATCCCCGCGAGCGCGAGGGCGACGCCGATGTGCGAGTTGAGCTCGTCGACGTCGCCGTAGGCCTCGATCCGCGGGTGCGTCTTGGGGACGCGGCTCATGTCGCCGAGGTGCGTCTCGCCGCCGTCGCCGAGCTTTGTGTAGATGCGTGTGAGGTTGACGGTCATGGCACCTCCCAACGCTACAGTGGCGCGCCCGATGCCGCCGCCGCCCGCCCGCACTTTCGCGCTCGCCCTCGGCGTGGTGCTCGCGGTCTTCGCCCTCGGGGGATGCGGCTCGTCGAGCAGCAACGGCGCCCCGGAGGAGATCGCGCTCACGGTCACGCGCGACTTCGGCGCCATGACCGTCGCCGATCTCAGGCGCCAGCCGGTGCCGGCGCCGCCCGCCCTGGCGCGGATCCTCGCGCGCTACGGGCAGCCGCGCGAGCGCGAGAGCCTGTTCGTCAACGGCATCGCCGCCGAGGCGCCGCCGCGCCGGCTCGCGC
>DASYVZ010000490.1:0-8102 GCA_035936515.1 Solirubrobacteraceae bacterium
GGCGCAGCGGGCGCCGGGGCCGGAGCCGGGGCTGCGCTGGTGGGTGCAGGTGCAGGCTCGGCTGGAGCGGCCGGGCTGGAGGGGGTCCCGTAGCCCGGGCCTGTGCAGGCCCATGCAAGCCCCGCGCCTGTGACAGCAGCAGCGAGGACGGACAACATGGCGACTTGGAACCAACTCATCCGCCTACCCATATGAACCACCCACCTTCTCCCGCTGATCATTGACCGCTAGCTCAGTGCAGCATGAGGCTAGCACCATAGCTGTGTGTTGGGAATACCTAGTTCGTCCAGTGCCCGGACATCGACTTCAGCGCGGGCCGAGGACCTGGAAGGAGCGCATCTCGCCACGGATCCGGCGCTGGTAATAGCCCGTGAACAACGTGTAGGAGTGCACCGTCCCGACCCGGCCGGCGATTCCCGTGCGGACCGTCTCCGAGAGCTTTTTGTTCAGCGCCCATCTACCGTCGTTGATCTGCGCGCGCAAGCGGATGGTCTTCGTCGTGCCGAGGTAGTCGTACTGCAGCTGCACTCGGACGACCCCGCGTGCCTCGTCGGTGACCTTGCCTGACGCCCGTACTCGGCCGGCGACGATCGTCGGGCGGCTGACCGTGAGCTTCGCTGGTTGCGATGCGGCTCGCAGCCGAACTGTCTGCGGTCGCGTGTCGGCGTCCCCCGGGTAGGAGATCGTGATGATCCCGGTGCCCAGATCGGCCTGGGCCTTGGGGATGCGCTTGCTGAATCGGATCCTGCCGTCAGCGGAGTTGACCGGCGCGGTGAAGCGGAACTTCCTTCCGGCCGCGTGCAGCTCGACGTTCACGCGTCCCGACGCCCGTGCCGTGATCGGCGCGAGCACGTCGAGCAGCCGCTGGCTGCGAATGATGCGCGCCCGCGCCAGTGCGAGCTTGGCCGGGAACTTCCCGGCGGCGGCCGGCGCCTGCGGAGCCGGCGCCTGCGGAGCCGGCGGCTGCGGAGTCGGCGGCTGCGGAGCCGGGACAGCCGCAGGGACGTTGGAGAGGAAGAAGAATGTCACCCCCACATCGAGGATCCCGTTGACGTCCTGGAAGGGCGCGGCGGCGACGTAGTCGGGCTCGCCGTCACCGTTCAGGTCACCCGGCGCGCGCGAGCTCCACCCCAGGCCGGTGCCCGTGTTGCTCGGTTGACCCTCCTGAGACAGCGACGCCGGAAGCGCCAGCCTCTTCAGCAGCGTCCCGTCGCGGCCGTCGAAGACGTAGGTCGCGGCCGGCGCCGTGTCTCCCGCGTTGTGGCCCGAGAGGTTGCTCAGGTACAGATCAGTCCTGCCGTCCTTGTTGTAGTCGGTCTTGCTCTGCGCCCAGCCGAACGCCTTGCCCTCGGCGGGATTGGGATCCCGGAGCTCGTACAGCACCACGCCTCTGCCCTCCCGCAGCGACGCCCTGCCGTCGAAGACCCATGTCCGTCCGGCTGACCGCTGCCCGTTCGGGCCGTCCTGCTGGAAGCCGTGCCCGATGACCTCCGCGACGCCGTCGGCGTTCAGGTCCCCCGGCGTGAAGCGATCGGTGTCCTGGAGCCCGAAGAACGCAGTCCGATCAGCAACCGGCTGGTCGATCCGGGTGAGCGTGTCGCCAGTCCTTCCGTCGAAGACGTAGATGCGCCCATGCCGATCCGGGGTCGTACGCAGGGTGTAGGCGGCGACCATGTGTTCGGTGACGCCGTCGCCGTTCATATCGCCGACGGACTGCGGCGAGCCGCCGAGATTCCCGCAGCTGACATCGGGCGAGACGTGGCCTGCCGATGCGGCGCAGGTGGCGGGAACGTCCGCGGGGGGGATGTTGAGCTCGCGCACGAAGCGGCCGTTCGTGCCGTCGAAGACGAACGCCTGGCCCTGGTCCTTGTGGCAGCCGCTTGGCACCTCTCCGGCCGGGGCGTTCCCGCAGCCGACCGGCACGTCGTTGGACGTGGCGCCCGTGATGATGTCGGCGCGGCCGTCGCCAGTGACGTCACCGGCTGCACCGATGCGCGATCCAAAGCGCGCATTCGCCTGCGGGTGCGGGTTGTCGATGTGGTAGAGAAGCCGCCCGGACGGACCGTCGAAGACGTACAGCCTTCCCTGGTTCTCGTTGCCGGCGACGTCCAGGCTCTCGGCGCCCACGGCGAGATCGTCCAGCCCGTCTCCGTTGACGTCGCCGACGACGGAGATGTAGAAGCCGAAGTGGGCGCCCTCCTGCTGGTCGGGAGGGTTCAGGCGGTAGATGAGCTTGCGCGTCGCGCCGCTGAACAGGTAGACGCCGCCCGTGTCCTTGATGCCGTTGACGTCGAGCAGGTAGCTGCTCGCGAAGATGTCGTTCACGCCGTCGCCGTCGAGGTCGCGAGCGTCCGACAGGCGCTCCGGGACTCGGGATTGCACCTGCGGGTCCGGCGCGACCGCGCTCTCCACGGTGTAGTCGGTGCTCGGGGTCGCCGCGAGCACGGTCGCCGCGCCGACCGCGAGCGCCGCGCAGGCAATGCAACTGCCAAGCAGCCGAAGGGTCAGCCGCCCTCGCGTTGCTCCGAACCGATCAAGCCTCATGCCACACCGCCTGCCATCGATGAACGCCCAATTGCGCCTCGCACCCGCACGCGCCCCGCGGTGCGATGCGAATGCAAGACTGGCGCGTGGGCAGATCGCCGACAATGCGTATCCGCTACTGGTTTTTGAGGGCGGGCCGCCTCTTGCTCGATCCCTCTGTGCTCGAGACACTTACCACGCCGCCTGAGTTCTCCTACCTTCCGCAAATCGACCGATCAAGCGGGGCACAGTTCCGGGCGCTGTCGACGGACCACGCAGGGGAGCGCGACCGACGGGCGGCGGGCCGCCCCGCTCCTTGGCCGGGCCGGACCACGACGATCAGGCCGCCCGACGGGAGCATCCTGATCGGCCGCGAGCGCGAGCTCGGCGAGCTGATCGAGGCGGCGACCGCTCCCCCTTCCCTCACGCTCGTCACCGGCCAAGCGGGTGTCGGAAAGAGCGCGCTCGTCCGCGAGGCGCTCGCCAGTGGGCGGCTGCGCGACGCGCCTGCCATCCTGGGGCATTGTCATCGGATGCGCGAGCCGTTCCCGCTCGGCCCGATCGTGGAGGCCCTCTGCGCGCTTGGCTCGAGCATCCCGCGCTCGAGCTTGAGTCCTGTCGTCGGCGCCCTCCAGCCCGTCCTGCCCGAGCTCGCCAACATCCTGCCCCCGCGGCCCGCGCCGCTTGGCGACGCACGGGCCGAACGGCACCGGATCTTTCGGGCGCTGCGCGAGCTGCTTGCCGCCTTCGGTCCGGTCGTCTGCGTGCTCGAGGATCTGCACTGGGTCGACGAGAGCACGCTCGAGTTCCTCGAGTTCCTCGCCTGCGACCCGCCGCGCGACGTGGCGCTGGTGCTCACGTATCGCAGCGACGAGCTGCCCGCGGTCTCGTCGCTGCCGGCGCTGGCGGCAGGCCTTCCCGCGCATGCCCGCCACAAGACGATCCATGTCCCGCCCCTATCCGTTGAGGAGGTCGGGCGCCTGTGCTGCCTGCTGCTCGAGACCAGCACCGTCTCGCAGGAGCTCGCGCAGCACCTCCACGACCACACCGCCGGGATCCCGTTCGCCCTCGAGGAGGTCGTCCGCCTGCATCGCGGCCAGCTCGAGCTCGTGGATAGCTGGCGCACTGTCGAGCAGCTCCACCCCCTGGGCGTGCCGCCGGCCGTGCGGCAGTCGCTGCGCCAGCGGATGGCGTCGCTGCCGAGCGACGCCCGGCTCGTCGCCCGAGCCGCCGCAGTCCTCGCCGCGCCGGCCGACGAGCAACTGATCGGCAGGGTCGCCGGCATCCCAAGCGCGCGGACGATCAAGGCGCTCAGCAGAACGCTGTCGGTCGCCGTGCTCGAGGAGCGGGCAGACGGCCTGTACGGCTTCCTTCACGCGCTCGCCACCCAGGCCGTCTACGACGAGATCCCGGGGCCGGAGCGGCGCTGGCTGCACCGCCGTGCGGCCGAGGCGCTGCAGTCCGCTCCCGAGCCGTTGCCGCTCGCTCAGCTCGCGCACCACCTGAGGGAGGGCGGCCGCGTGCGCGAGTCGGCGCGCTACGCCGAGGCCGCCGCGGACGCCGCCCGGTCGATCGGTGACGACCGCGCGGCGGCCCGTCTGCTTGAGCAGGCGCTGTGCACCAGCGGTGTCTCGCGGGAGTCGAGGCTGCGGGTCGCGGCCAAGCTCGGCACCGCCGCGGTCCACAGCGCCACACCGGCCGACGCAGTGAAGCTGCTCGAGCGTCTCTGCGACGAGGAGCCGATGGCGACCGAGGTCGAAGGGGAGCTGCGTTACCGGATCGCCCGCCTGCGCTACCAGACCGGCGACACGGGGCCATGGCGGGAGGAGATGAAGCAGGCGATCGCACACCTCGAGCAGCGACCGAGGCTGGCTGCCCAGGCGATGATCACGCTCGCGTCGCCGGTCGTCGGGCAGGGACCTGTCGAGGAGGACCTCGCCTGGCTCGACCGCGCCGTGAAGACGGCTGCCCGCGCCGACGACGCGGGTGTCAGGGCGGCCGTCGCCGGGCAGCGCGCAGTGATCCTGCTGTCCGTCGGCGATCCGGAAGGCTGGCGTGCGGTCGAGCAGATCCCGCGGGAGGGATGCTCGATCAACGAGAAGCTGGCGCGGCTGAGTACCTACCAGAGCCTGTCGGGAGCCGCGATCGGCCCCGGCCACTTCGCCCGGGCAGAGTCCTTCCTCGGCGAGGTCGAGCGCCTCTTGAGAGAGCTTCCCCACGTCGCGTGGCAGCCCTGGCTCGAGAGCGCGCGCGTCTCGCTGGACTGGCGCACGGGGCGCTGGGACGGTCTCGAGCCCCGGCTACGTGAGCTGTCGGAGCGCGGCATCGGAGGACCCGGGCTAGCCACCGGCAACGAGATGATCCACGCGGCGCTGCTGCTGAGCCACGGCCGGATCCGCGAGGCCGAGGAGAGCTTCCGCTCCATCCTCGAGCGTGCCGTTGCGCGCGGCTGGATGGGGTCGCGCATAGCCGCGACGGCAGGGCTGGCGCGGATCCTGCTAGCACGTGACGACGCCGGCGGAGCGGCGGAGGTGGCCGCGACCGGGCTAGAGGTGCTCGAGCGCAAGCGGATCTGGATCTGGGGACGTGAGCTCCTACCGGTCGCGGTGCAGGCGCTGTTGGCGCGCGGAGACGCGAACGCCGCTGCCGCGCTCGCCGGGCGCTTCGACGCCGCCGTCGCCGGGCGTGACTCTCCGGCCGCGCGAGCCGCCGTCTGCTGCTGTCAGGGGCTTGTAGCCGAGGTTGCGGGGCGGCACGCGGCCGCCGCGCGCGAGTTCGCCCAAGCAGAGCGCATCTCGAGCGGGTTGCCGGCGCCGTACGAGGCGGCGAAGGCCCGTGCTGCACGCGCTCGCTGCCTGCTGGCCGCCGGCGACTGCGACGGCAGAGAGGTGCTGCTGAGCGCACTGAACGCCTTCGACGACCTTGGTGCGACCTGGGACGCGACGCAGGTACGGGCGGAGTTCCGGACCCACGACGTCGCGCTCCCGGCCCAGCGGCACGGCGGGCGGCGGCCGTACGGCGACCAGCTGTCGCCCCGCGAGGCGGAGGTCGCGCAGCTGGCCGCGCTGGGGCACAAGAACCGCGAGATCGCGGAGACGCTGTTCATCTCCCCGCGGACGGTGGAGACCCATGTCGCCGCTGCTCTGCGCAAGCTCGGAGCGGGATCGCGTGCGGCGCTGGCGGACGCGCTCGCGGCGCACGTCATCACTCCGTAGGTCAGAGCAAAAACCGGTAGCGCCTACCGATTGATCGTCTGACGGCCGCGGGGCACGCTCCTTGCTGGTGCGCCGTCTCACGACTCCCTTCGCCCTTGATCGGTCGCGCCGCTTCTTGTTGACGCAAGTACAGATCTTCTCACCACAAGAGAGAGGAAGTCGTAGACATGGAACGTGTTCGCCTAATGGGCTGGTGCCGCACTTGCGTGACCGGCATGCACCTCCCCGTCTTCGCTGCCGCCGAGGCCGGAATCTTCGCCGAGCAAGGGATCGAGCTGGAGTTCGTCGGCTGCGAGCGAGCTGCCGACTATTCGCTCAGCGGGTTCACCACACGTCCGAAGGCTGTCGCCGCGGGCCATGCGGACTTCGCGCTCAGCGGCGTGGCATACCTACTCGCCGCCCAGACGGAGCTCGGCGGACAGCTGCCGGTCCGCTTCGTCGCTGTCTCGCACCAGCGCAACCCGATCACCGCGATCGTTCGTGCCGACTCCGATCTCGAGGAGCCCGGGGACCTGCCGGGGCGGCGGGCGGCGCGCTGGAGCATCCCCTGGTTCACCGACGAGTACGCCGGTGCCCTCGCGCACATGGGTTTCGGGAAGCCGCAGATCGTCGATCTGAGCGAGAACATCGACGAGGCGCTCGCGAGCGGCGATATCGACGTCATGCCGACGTGGATGGAGATGACGCTCTATCACCGCAAGCCCGAGTTCCAGATCCGAACGATCCCGCTCGACATCGACGTCTACACGACCGGCCTGATCGCAGCGGACCGGATGCCGCTCGACGTCGTGACGCGGGTGCGCGATGCCTACGCGGCAGGCTTTGACCTGTGCAGCGAGCGGCCCGAGCTCGGAATCGCAGGCTTCATGCGCCAGTACCCCGACGTCACGGAGGCGCACATCCGCCGAAACTGGGCACTCTTCGAGCCCTACGCCTGGGACCGCGTTTCGCCCGGCTCCATGGACGCCGCCCGGTGGCGCACGACAATTCACTACACCGCCGCGACGCATCGGCTGTCGATCGTTCCGGGGCAGCGCTTCTATCGCCCGGAGCTCGTGTCCGAGCAGCTCGTTGGCTCAGCGGCATAGTCCGGTCGAGCCACTGATACGCGATGCTGATAACGCTGACCGGGCCACGCCGGGTCCTGGTGCCGACGCCGGTCAGCGTGATGAGCAGGGTCGGCCGACGGGCGATCCCGCTGTCGTGGCTCCGTCAGTCGAGCTGCTGACGGCGTGGTTGCTGCTTCTGCTCTACAGCGGCGCGAGCCACGGCTACGAGATGGCTCGCCGGCTTCAAGCACATCGCATGACCATCGACTCGCCCTACATCTACCGCACGTTGAGGAAGCTCGAGCATCAGGGCTGCGTCGAGTCCGACTGGACAAATTCGGCCGTCGGACCGCGGCGCCGTCTGTACCGGATCACCGTGCGTGGACGACGCAGGCTGCTCGAGAGCATCGAGCGGATCGCAGCCGTTCGCGACCTCCACGATGCGTTCCTGCGAGAGCAGGAACACGTCATCGAAGAGGCCGCCCGGGCTACCGCGGGCAGCTCAGCCGCGGCAGCTTCGTTCACGTGCACTCGCGGGTCGGGCACCGAGACGACTCGGGCGAGCGCGCGGAGCTTCGGTTAGACCGCATGGTGTTCTCGCCGTCCCGATAGAGGCACCTGGAAGGAATCCGGCTCAGCGGCCTCATACGCTGCGGTTCGAGTGTGTCATGGAGTCAGGGGCGGCCCGAGGATCTGGTAGGAGCGCATCTCGCCGCGCACGCGGCGGGGCATGTAGCCGGTGAACAGGGTGTAGGAGTGCACGGTCCCGGTGCGCTGCGCGATCGCCCTGCGCACGGTCTGCGACAGGCGCTCGTTGAGCGACCACCTGCCGTTGGCGATGGGCGCCTTGAACTGCAGCGTGCTGGTCTTGCCGGCGACGACGTACTGGACCTGCACGCGCACGACGCCGCGCGCGCGCTTGCTGACGGTCCCCGCCGCGCGCAGGCGGCCATTGCTGATCGTGGGGCGGGTCAGGCGCAGCTGCGCGGGCTGCGACGCGGCACGCAGGCGCACCGTCTGCGGACGCGTGTCGGCGTCGCCGCGATAGGTGATCGTGAGGATCCCCGTCCCCAGTTGGGCCTGCGCCTTGGGGATCAGCTTGCGAAAGCGGATGCGGGCGTCACGCTGGTTGATCGACGCGTCGAAGCTGTGCAGCAGCCCGGCAGCATGCAACTGCACGCGGGCGCTGCCCGACGCCAGGCTCGTGATCGGCGCCAGCACGTCGAGCACCCGATCGCGACGCACGATCCGCGCCCGCGCCAGCGACAGCTTCGCCGTAGACAGTCCCGCGGCAGCCGGCGCCGCAGGCGCCGAC
>DASYVZ010000491.1:0-4116 GCA_035936515.1 Solirubrobacteraceae bacterium
GGCCGCAACCGGGTGGTGCTCGCGCCGTAGGCAGCGCGACGGGTAGCGGCGGCGGCGGGACTGACGCCGCGGCCGCCCGGTCGCGTCATCGGACGAGCTGCAGCGCCTGCGACGCGACGCCGACGCTTACCGTCTGGCCCCAGTCGATCGCCAGAGCGTCGGACTCGATGCCATCGCCGAAGGCCGTCGCGCCCTGTGCCAGCTCCGATGTGATGCGCACGACGGCGTCGGCGCCGACGTGCCCGCCGGCGAGCGCCACGCCGGTCGCGCGGCTCGGCCACGGCTCGCGGACGAGGTAGGCCAGCGCTCGCTCCGTCGGTGACGGCAGCGCGAGCGGCGCGCCGAGCCGGCCGTTGATGCTCGCCGCCCAGCCGGTCGCGCCGGTGCCGGTCGTCACGATCAGCCCCGACGACGACTGGCGCTCCGAGCGCCCGCCGACGTGCAGCGTGTAGCGCGCCGACTGGTGGCTGCGGTGGCCGACGAAGATCTCGTTGAGCGCCCGCAGCTGTTGTCCGTCGTCGAGCCGCGCGACGGTCATCGTGCGCGCCTCGAGCGTCGCGCGTCCGGCGGCGACGTCGCGCAGCAGGTCGCCTGCGGCGTCCGGCGGATGGCTGACGAGCACGCCGGCGTTGCGTGCGGGGTCGGGGTCGAGGCCGACGAGCGGCTGGCCTTCGAGGTACTTAGCGACGTTCGCGACGAGCCCGTCTTGACCGAGCACGACGACGATGTCCTCAGGTCCGAACAGGAAGCGCGCGAGATCCGCGCGATCAACGGTGGCCCGGCGCCAATCGCCCGGGATGGCGGCGAGGACGTGGTGGCGGTGGCCGAGAAACGCGTCGTGGCGGCGCTGCACCTCGTCCGGGTCGATGCCGCGCCCGCGCAGGAAGAACGCGACCTGCTCGCGCGTCGCGTGACGTGCGAGCAGCTCGTCGTACTCCGTCGGCCGCTGGACGAGGACGGCGCGCGGGACCATCGGCTAGGCGGCGCTGCGGGTGGTGCGCTGCAGCAGCGGACCGATGAGGTCCGGCGTGATCGAGAGGTGCTCGATGTTGCCCAGCTGGCCGGCGAGGTCCTGGAGCGCAAGGGCGTAGAGGACGTTCGCCGGAATCGTCTTCTGGATCTCCGCGCGTTCACGCGCGGCACGCAGCTGGGCCTGTTCGACGAGGTCGATGGTGTCGGCCTGGCGCTGGGCATCGAGCCGGCGGCGCTCGTCATCGCCCTCGGCCTCCACCTTCCGCGCCGCGGCCTCCTCCTCCGCGCGCCGGCGCTCGTTGGCGCCCTGCTGGGCGACGAGCTGCTCGTCGCGGCGGGCGAGCTCGATCCGGTTGGCGAGCTCGTTCTCGGCGATCGCGCGCTCGTTCTCGACGGCCGTCGCACGGCGGGCGAACGTGGCCTCGTCGGCGCGGCTCTGGATCTGCTCGCGAGTGGGCTGCTGCAGCGCCTTCTCGACCTCCGCTGTCGGCGCGACCTCCGCGACGCGGACGGCCGCGAGCTGCAGGCCGAGCTCCATCAGCGCCGGCTCCTCTCGGAGGCCGCGGTCGATCCGCGCGCGGATCGGTGCGACGCCCTCCGTGAGGATCGCGCGCAGCTCGCGCGCCGCGAGCTGGTCGATGACGAACTGCTGCGCGAGCTGCGTCAGCAGGCCGCCGACCTGCTCGAGCGGCTCGCTGCACCAGCGGCCGGTATCGAGGTCGACGGTGAAGTCAATCCGCGCGGCGAGTCGCGCGGGATCGGCGACGCGAAAGGTGATCGCCCCCTGCACGGTCACGCGCTGAAAGTCCGCGCTGCGGGCGTGGAAGAGAAACGGCAGCTCGCGGTCGTCGACGGGGACCTCGGCGACAGCCGTCGTGATCGGGCGAAACCAGAACGCGAGACCGAGGCCCTCCGAGACGAGCCGGCCGCGGCGATAGCGCATGACGTGCGAGGTCGGCTCCGCGCGCAGGTGGCGCAAGACCGGCAGGGCGATGGGGTTCGTGATGTCGGCCATGGGGCCTCCGGTTTTTGGTCGTATTGACTAGAAGTCTACGATAACGCACGTGCCGCCGTAGTTCTAGGCAGAACGCCGCGATTGCTCGCGCAGGCGTCGCCGGCGCCGCACGCGTCTCAGACGGCCGGCGGCGGGCCGCGATCGCCGGGTGCCAGCGGCTCGGTGAGGTAGCGCTGCAGCGTCGGCGCGACGGCGGCCGCAACGTCCGCGGCCGGCATCGACGCGAGCGGCTCGAGGCCGACGATGTAGCGCGCCATCACGAGCCCGACGACCTGCGAGGCGACGAGGTTCGCGCGTAGCGTCGCGTCCTCGACCTGCAGCTCGCCGGCGACGCGGGCGAAGATCTCGCGCGTCAGCAGATCGCGCACCATGCGTGCCGCCTCGGGCTCCGAGGCGGCCGCGCGCACCAGGCCGGTGATCCGCTGACGGCCGACGGGCTGCTCGAGCACGCCGAGCAGGAAGGCCGCGACACGCGCGCCGATCTGCGCGCGGTCGCCGTCGCCGAGCAGCGTCGGGATGACCTGGGCCGGATCGAACGGCAGCTCGACGACGTCGACGAACAGCGCGTGCTTGGAGCCGAAGTAGTGGCTGACGAGCGCGGGATCCACGCCCGCCTGCTGGGCGATGGAGCGCATCGACGGGCGGTCGTAGCCGCGTTCGGAGAACTGCTCGATCGCCGCGGCACGGATCGCCTCGCGGGTGCCGCTGTCGCCCGGCCGGCGACCGCTACGGCCGGGCATGCCGTCGCCCTTGACGGGGCGGGTGGCCCTCTGCTATTTCTTCGCGTAATGAATTCCTCATCTGCTGAATTGGACTGTAGCCCAGTGGCGCCGCCGCCGGCCGACGCCGCCGTCACCATCCGCGCCCTCGACGTCCGGCGGGGGCGCCGGCTGGTCCTGCCCGACCTGTCGCTTGACATCAGGCGCGGTGTCGTCACAGGGCTGCTCGGGCCGAGCGGCTCGGGCAAGTCGACGCTGATCCGCGCGATCGTCGGGGTGCAGATCGTCGCCGGCGGAACGGTCACAGTGCTGGGCGAGCCGGCCGGGACGGCCGCGCTGCGCCGGCGCGTGGCCTACGTCACGCAGGCGCCGTCGGTGTATGGGGATCTCACCGTGCGCGAGAACCTCGCGTACTTCGCGCGCGTCCTCGGAGTGGCCGGCGGGCGCATCGCCGAGGTCGCCGACGTCGTCTCGCTCGGCGATCGCACGGGCCAGATCGTCGCGACCCTCTCCGGCGGCGAGCGTTCGCGGGTGTCGCTCGCGGTCGCGCTGCTCGGCGACCCCGAGCTGCTCGTCCTCGACGAGCCGACGGTCGGCCTCGATCCGGTCCTGCGCGAGGACCTGTGGCGCACGTTTCACGCGCTTGCGGCCGCCGGCAAGACGCTGCTCGTCTCGACGCACGTCATGGACGAGGCGCAACGCTGCGACCAGCTCGTGCTCATGCGCGAGGGGCGGATCGTCGCCGCCGAGACGCCGCAGCGGCTGCTACAGCGGACCGGCGCCGCCGATGTCGAGCACGCGTTCATCGCGCTCGCGAGGACCGCCGGATGAGCCCGCGCATCGCGCTTGCGACCGCCCGACGGGTTGCGGCCCAGCTGCGCCGCGACCACCGCACGCTCGCGCTCATCCTCGTCGTCCCGCCGGCGCTGCTGACGCTGCTGCGCTACGTCCTCGACCAGCCGCCGGGGGCCTTTCAGCGCGTCGGCGCGCCGCTGATCGGGCTGTTTCCGCTGATCATCATGTTCCTCATCGCGTCGATCGCGATGCTGCGCGAGCGCACGAGCGGGACCCTCGAGCGGCTCATGTCGATGCCGCTGGCCAAGCTCGACCTGCTGGCCGGCTACGGGCTGGCGTTCGGGCTGCTCGCCGCGCTGCAGGGCACGGTCACCGCTCTCGTCGGCTTCTGGCTGCTCGACATCGACACCGCCGGGCCGGCCTGGGCGGTCGTCGCGCTGGCGATCGCCAACGCGCTGCTGGGCATGGCGCTCGGCCTGTTTCTCAGCTCGTTCGCCGCCACGGAGTTCCAGGCGGTGCAGTTCATGCCGGCCTTCGTGCTGCCCCAGCTGCTGCTCGCCGGGCTGTTCGTCCCGCGCGAGCAGATGCCGGAGCTGCTGCAGCGCGTTTCGGACG
>DASYVZ010000492.1:0-3067 GCA_035936515.1 Solirubrobacteraceae bacterium
CGCCGGGGCAGGACACCCGCGAATCGGCGGCCGCTCGTCCCGAGCCTCTCTCGCCGCCCGATGACGACGATGGCGGCGTTCCGATGCGCCGCATCGCGATCTTCGCGGGCGGCGGCGTGGCCGCGCTGCTTGTCGTGGCGGTGCTGATGCTCGTCCTGACCGGCGGCGACGAGACCCAACCGCCCAACGACTTCGGCAACACGCCGCCGGCGCAGGAGTCGGAGGGCCCGGGCGCAGCGGGCGCCGCCGGCTCGCGGGACGCAGCGGGGGGGCGCGCCTCGTCAGAGCTGACCGTGGCCGAGCGCCGCGCGACGAAGGTCGCCGTCCTCAACGGAACGACGCAGACCGGCCTCGCCCGCAACGTCGGCGACAAGATCGAGAAGGAACGCTTCACCCTCGGCAGCATCGGCACGAACCCCGACCAGCAGATCCCGGCGACGATCATCGCCTACACCGCCGGCCACGAGGCGGCGGCACGAGCGGTCGCCAAGATCGTCGGCGTCTCCACCGCCTCCGTGCAGCCGGCTGACGCCAACACGTCGGCGTCAGCCGACGCCGACGTCGTCGTGATCGTCGGCTTGGATCAGACCGGGTAGCTCGGCCCCCGATGGCGGGCCGCAACGAGGTGCTGCTCGTGCGTCACGGGGAGACCGACGAGAACGCGGCTGCGCGCTTCCAGGGCCGCGCCGACACGCAGCTCAACGATCGCGGCCGCGAGCAGTCGCGTGCGCTCGGCGACGCGCTGCGCCACGAGGGCCTGCGCGCGCTGTACTCCAGCCCGCTGCTGCGCGCGCACGAGACCGCGCGCATCGTCGGCGCGGCGATCGGCCTCGAGCCGATCCTCGACGAGCGCCTCGTGGAGGCCGACGCCGGCGCCTGGACCGGCCGCCTGATCGCCGACATCCTCGCCGGCGAGCGGGAGGAGTACGCGCGCTGGCGCGCCGCCGATCCCACGTTTCGCTTTCCCGGCGGCGAGTCGGTCGCCGAGCAGGCGCAGCGGATCGCCGCCGCGCTGGCCGATGTCGCGGCTGGGCCGCTGCCGGCGCTCGTCGTCACGCACGGAGGAACGATTCGGGCGACCGCGCAGATCCAGCTGCCGCCGGGCGGCTCCGTCGGCAACTGTGCGCTGTATCGCCTGACGCTGCCGCGCCCGGCGCCGAGCACGCCGTCGTGACGGCGACCGCGAGGATCGCGTTCGCGCTGCTCGTCGTGGCGACGTTCGCCGCCTTCTTCGTCGCCCAGCAGCTCAAGACCACGCCGCCCGCCGTCCAGGACGTCACGGCGACCGAGGTCTTCTCGCCCAACCGCGACGGCCGCAAGGATCGCATGCGCATGAGCTTCTTCCTCAAGCGGACCGACGACGTCACCGCCACGGTCGTCAACCGCGACGGCGACGAGATCCGCGTCCTCGCCGAGCGGCCGCTGGCGGCCGGCGAGCGGATGCGGCTCGTCTGGGACGGCACCGACGCCCGCGGCCGCCCGGTGCCCGACGGCGTCTACCGCGTCCGCCTGAACCTGCGCCGCGAGGGCCGGGCGGTGCTCATCCCGCGCAACATCGACAAGGACACGACGCCGCCGAAGGTCGCGGTCACGTCGATCGGGCCCGCCCGCGTGCCGGGCCCCGAACTGCTGCCGCGGACGGACGGCGATCCGGCCGAGGTGCATTTTCAGGCACCGGTGCGGCCGCGCAGCCGCAAGGAGGTCCTCGTCTTGCGCACCGACGTCCGCCCGGCGCGCCCGGTCTTCGACAAGCCCGTCCAGCTCGCCGACGACGCGACGAGCTGGACGTGGAACGGCCGTGCGAACGGCCGCCGCGTCGCCGCCGGTACGTACGTCGTCATCGTCCGCGCGCGCGACAAGGCGGGCAACGTCGGGTCGTCGGCGCCCGTCCCGCCACGTTTCGAGTACGGGCGCCCGCTGCCCGGCCGCGGCGGCATCACGGTGCGCTACCTGCGCGCGCAGTCGCCGACGACTCCGATCAAGGCGCGCGAGCAGGTCGCCGTCGCCGTGGACTCGGTCGGCGAGCGCTTCACGTGGCGCCTGCGCCGCATCGGCAGCGCGGGGATCCGCAGCCGCGGCAGCGGCACGCGCTCCCGCGTCGTGCGCTTCGCCGCGCCCGGCGGGAAGTCGGGGCTGTACCTCTTCGAGGTGCGCACGCGCACGCGGCGGACCGCCGCGCCCGTCGTCGTCCAGGCGCGCCGGCCGCGCGACGTGCTCGTCGTCCTGCCCGTGACGACCTGGCAGGGGCTCAACCCCGTCGACGACGACGGCGACGGGCGGCCGAACATGCTCGCCGCGGGCCTGCCGGTGAAGCTCGCGCGCCCGTATGCGAAGGACGGCATCCCGCCGCAGATCCGCCGTCACGAGGCGTTGCTGCTCGCGCAGCTCGACCGCAAGGGCCGCCGCTACGACCTGACGACGGACGTCGCGCTGGCGCGAGGCGAGGGGCCGAAGCTCGAAGACCATCGCGGCGTGATCCTCGCCGGCGACACCCGCTGGCTCGACGCGGACGCCGCGCGCGCGCTGCGCGGCTTCGTGCGCGACGGCGGGCGGCTGCTCTCGGTCGGCACCCGGTCGCTGCGGCGCAGCGTCACCTTCACGCCTGGGCGCCGCGCGATCTCCCCCACGCTGCCGACGGTCCGTGACCTGTTCGGCGCGCGCCTGCGCCCGGTCGTCCGGCCTCCGGCGCCCGTCAGCCTCGTCAACGTCATCGACCGGATCGACCTGTTCGCCGGCACGACCGGGCAGTTCGGCGGCTTCGGCCTCTACGAGCAGACCGTGGACGTCCGCGGCGGCACGGACGCGATCGCCGCCGCCGCCGCCACGCAGGACGGCGACCGCCAGGTGATCGTCGCCGCGCGCGTCGGCAGGGGGCTCGTGATCCGCACCGGGCTGCCCGAGTTCTCGGCGCGTCTGCGCGAGAGCCCCGAGCTCGCCGAGCTGCTGGATCGCACGTGGACGCTGCTGCGCACACGATGAACGCCGCCGTGACAACCCTCGGCGACGCCGCGCAGACCGCGGGGGTCGTGGTGGCGGCGCTGCTCGCGGCGGCCGCCCTGCTCGTCGC
>DASYVZ010000493.1:0-7110 GCA_035936515.1 Solirubrobacteraceae bacterium
GCCCCGCCCCCTCCACCGGCCGCGCCGCCGCCGCAGAGGGTGCCCGAGCGAGAGCGGGACGGCGGCTCGACCAGCTTCGACGACTCCGGCTGAGCCTCGACGCGATCGCACCGCCACCGGTCGGGGCGCCGCACCGAGCGCGGCGGCGGAACCAATGGTGATTTGCCTTCCGGTGCGTCAACATGAGCCTGTGCCGCGGCCGGAAGCCGACCAGCAGGGCCGCGAGACGCTGTCCGAACACGCAGCATCCGATGCAGCGCGGATCGCCGAGCCAACAGCGATCATCCACGACTGGTTTCAGGGTTTTCACGGCTCGGAGCGCGTCGTCGACGCCATTCGCGCCGGGTTGTTCGCACCGGGAAACGCACCCGATGTGTTCACGTTCCACGCTGCGCGCGAGCTGCTGCCGCGCGAACTCGCGGAGTCGATCGTGCGCGAGTCACGACTTGCCGCGCTCCCGGGGATGCGCCAGCGCGGGCACGATCCCGGGCACTGGCGGCTGCTGTTCCCCGCGATGCCGCGGTACTTTCGCGCGCTCGACCTGAATTCCTACGACGTCGTGATCGCCTCATCACACGCTTTCGCGGTTCAGGTGCGTCCGCGGCGCGACGCGATCTTCGTCTGCTACTGCCACACGCCGATCCGCTGGGCGTGGCTACCGGGAGAGGATCGGCGCAGCGCCGCTCTGCGACCGCTGCTCGGACGGCTGCGCAGGCTCGACCTCGAGGCCTCACGGCGGCCCGACTGCTACGTCGCGAACTCGCAGGCGGTGCGCGAGCGCATCCACCGCTCCTACGGGCGAGACTCGGTCGTCATCCATCCACCGGTCGAGGTCGGCGAGTTCGATCCGGCCGCGGACAAGGAACCGGGCCATTTCCTGTGGGTGAACCGGCTCGTCGCCTACAAGCGCCCCGAGGCCGTCGCGGAAGCGTTCCGGGATCTGCCGTACCGCCTGACGATGGTCGGCATCGGACCGCTCGAAGCATCTCTGCGGACGTCGCTGCCGCCGAACGTGACCCTGCACAGCTGGCTCCCGCGCGAGCAGCTGACAGCGCTGTACGCGCGCGCATCGGGCTACCTCCACGTAGGCGAGGAGGACTTCGGCATCTCGATGGTCGAGGCACTCGCCGCTGGGACCCCCGTCATCGGCCTCGCACGCGGCGGTGCGCTCGACATCGTCCGCGACGGTGTCGACGGGGTCCTCGTCGCCCGCGCCGACCCGGTGGCGCTGCGGGCGGCGATCGAGCGGGTGGCGAGCGAGCAGTGGGACCGCGCGGCGCTGCGGGCTCGCGCGGAGGAGTTCTCGCGAGAGCGTTTCGTCGAGCGGCTCGGATCGCTCATCCAGTCGTTGCGTCGCTGAGCCGGCGTCGCGCGTACGCCCCGGGCGCAGCACTCAGCGCATCTTGATCAGGAGCACGTCGTCGCCGACGTCGGCCGTGATCGACCGGCCGGTCCGGCTGCGCGAGCCCGCCAGGCCGTGCGTCGGGCGGTACTTGCTCAGCGTCATGCGCCGCCCCAGCGTCACTCGGACGGTGGCGGTGGGGTTGTGGACGTCCGTGCGGGCGTTCTCATCCCAGACCGTCGAGTCCTGCCAGAGCGCCAGCCAATACGAGCCGTCGGCCTTCTGCAGCAGCATGTCGTTGACGACGCCGCGCGAGCCTGGGCCGTCCGGGTCGACCGTCTTCGACACCGAGTAGCGCAGCCGCCCGCGCGGGCTCCGGCGCGGGCTGTCCAGGAGCGCGATCATGTTTCTCAACGCGCTTGCGCTCGGCTTGTAGGACCAGTCGCTCTCGAAGAGGCCGTAGTTCAGCTCCACGTCGGCGCGTGCCGGATCGGGGTGCTCGTCGACCAACTCGTAGACGAACGTCCGCTTGAACCCGGCCCTCGCGTGTTCGAGAAGCAGGCGCGGCAAGTAGATCGATATCGCTCTTTGCGACGCGGGAGGATGCGTGCTGGTGGTGTTCAGCGCGTCGTGGTAGCCGGTCTCGGTGGCATAGACGGGGGCGTGCGCGCCTCCGAACTGGTGCTCGCGCACGCCCACCATGTGGGCCGCGGACGCGTAGGGGCCGGGGCGGCTCGGCCGCATGCCTCCGGGATAGGGATGCACCGCCGCGCCGTCGGCGCGGTCGGAGATGTCACCGAACCGCTGCATGTTCGGGGGCTGGATCGACGGGCCGAGGACCGGCACTCTCAGTGGCGGCCCGAAGGTGGAGCGCGTCGCCTGGCGATACAGCTTTCGCTGGCATCCGCGTGCAGACGAGATCCAGTCGCGTCCCGCGGCCACCAGGTCGGGCTCGTTCACGCCCTCCAGTGCGTCCAGCGAGGAGCGCACGCGGGTCTTGGCGTCCTTCACGTACGTCGTCCACGGAACGCCGGGAGGCTCGACTCGGCAGGCGATCAGCGTGCTCTTGATGCCGGCTCTCGCGAGGCCGTTGACGCGCTCGAAGAAGGCGGGCGTGCGGCCGGGATCGAGCCCGTCTCGAATGTGGCGGATGCCAAGTTCGCGCAGGCGCCGCCTGACCATCGTGTAGTCGCCGTATGACGTGTCGACGTAGAACAGGTGGGTGTTTACGCCGATCGTGTCCACGAAGGCACGGGCATCCATCGGAAGGGTGCCGGCGACGCGCCGAGGCGGTGCCGCGGCGGCGCACGATCGGCTGGATTCTCGGCTGGCCGCGCCACACCCGCCGTCGTGGCTGGGAGCACCCGTCAGTTGGTGGCGCAGCAGGGAATAGGCCACCACGGCGAGCAGGCCCGCGACGATCGCCAGCGTGACGGTTCGCGACATCCCGTACGGCACGATAGGTGATGTCGCCGCCTGCGCCGCCGCTAGGCCCTTCGCTGCCGCGGCTGCGAGGAGAACCCGCCGTCACGGTTGCGCAGAGCCTCTCCAGCGCAGCAGCCTCGCGACCCCCGTCTCGCTCGCCAGCCTCTGCAGGTCGCGCGGCATGAACGCCACGACGAGCACCAACCAGACCGCGAGCGCCGCCCCGACCGCGAGCGGCAGGCCCGTCAACGTCGGCATCTGCTCCGCGACGGCGCGGCCGGCGGCGGCCGCCGCCGTCCCGATCGCTCCAGCCAGCACAAGGCTCGTGAGCCGGATCCTGACGAACCTGCGCGAGTTGACATAGAGCAGCGCACCCGTCACCAGCAGCGCGCAGAGGAACGCGGCGCCGATCGCCGCCGCGCCGAACCGCGGCGCAAGTATGACCGCGGCGGTCCACAGTACGGCGAGTTGCACCGCGCCTCCCACGAGCGGCCCGCGCAGATCGCCCCGCGCCTGCACAAGCCCCCAGAGCGCGACCCAGAGCGGCCCGAGCACCATCCAGCCTACGGCGGCGAGCGTCACAGGCAGGACGACGCCGTCCCATTCGTGCCCGAGAACGCCGCCCACGAGCGCCGGAGCACTTCCGACGACGGTGGCCAGCAGCGCGGCAGCGGCCAGTGCCGTGATGGCGAGCACCCGCTGTGCCTGACGCTCGTCCTCCTCGCGCGTCGCCACCTTCGAAAACGCCACGAAGCCGACGCGCCCCACCGTCTGGAACAGCACCACTGGCGCCACGAGCAGCCGCTGGGCCAGCGCCCAGACGCCGGTCACATGCGATCCTGCGAACGTCAGCAGGAGCAGGTTGATGCCCCCGTCGCGTACGGCGTACAGGGACTCCGAGAGCTGGAAGGTGGCACCGAAGCGCCAGATCCGGCGCAGAACGCCCAGCCGGCGAGTCGGCCGCGCGCGTACGGGCGAAACCGCAAGGCCGGCCGCGACGCCGGCCGCAGCCGACGCGCACGCTGCCGGCGCAAGGCTCCAGATGCCCGCGCCGAGAGCCGCAAGCGAGACGGCGACCACGTACAGGGCGAGCTGCTCGCTCACGTCCATGATCGACAGCGGCAGATACTGGAGCTCCCGCTCCAGCACGCATGCCGGCGCCACGCGAGGCGAGGAGATCGGCAGCGCGAGCAATGCCAGGCACACCGCCTGGGCCTCGTGCGCGCGGGTGCCGAGCGCCGGCAGCAGCGCGAATGCCAGCGCCAGCCCCGTCGCCGCCGCGGCCACTCCCACGCAGATCTGGAACGTGAAGAGGGCGTTCAGCTCGTCCTGCGTGGGGACTTCGGCCCGCCGCAGCAGCGAAGCGCCGAGGCCGCTGCGGGTAACCGCCTGAAGTGCCGCCACCAGCCCGAGCCCCACAGCCCAGACGCCGAAGGCGGCGGGTCCGAGAATGATCGCCAGGACGAGGCCTCCCGCCATCGTCAGCAACCGGATGGCCAGGTCCCGGGCGACCATCACGCGGACGCCGCGGCGAACCGCCTGCGTGAGCGTGAAGTCCGGTCGGGGGTCTCTCAGGATCGCCCTCCAGGGGCCGCAGGTCTTCGCGCAGCGGCGCGGACGCGGGCGCGGGCGTATTGGAGCGCGAGCGCACGAACGCTCGCGCCGGCCTTCACAGGTGATTGGGGGGCCTCGATCAACTCCACGAGCGGCTCGATCGCGTGCTGCCACGTCAGCTGCTGGCGAAAGACGGCGACGCGCTCCCGGACGCGCGCGTATTCGACCGGGTCGTCGCAGAGCTCGAGGATCGCCCGGGCACAGTCGGCGACGTCTCCGAAGCGCACGGTCCGGCCGAGCCCGTTGCGGTCGACAAGGTCGCTCAACCCTCCGCCCTCGGTCGTGACGACCGGTAGCGCTGCCCAGATGTAGTCCAGAATCCGCGTCCGGTACGCGAAGGTCGTCTCGACGTGGCGCGAGTGGATGTTGATACCGATGTCGGCTGCCAGCAGGTAGTTCTGGCGCTCGTCGTACGAGATCCACTCGAAGTCGAAGAAGACGGTGCGGTCCTTGATGCCCAGTTCCTCGGCGAGCCGGATCGTGCGGCCCGTCGCGGTCGTCTCACCGCCGTAACCGGAGTTCGGGTGGCGCAGCCCCAGGCAGTAGAGCTTGATGTCATCCCGGCTCGCGGAGATCTGCGCCATCGCGCGCATGAGCGTCTCGGGGTCAAACCAATCCCACAGGTTGCCCGGCCAGATCAGGATTCGGTCATCCGCTTTCGCGCCGGGAAGCGCCGCCCGGACGTCATCGATCGTCGCGCGCGGCGGATCGACATCGACCCCGAGGCCGACCGCTGCGACCAGATGCCCGAGCGTCGGATCCAGCCGATGGTCGTCCAGCGAGATCCTCCCGACCGCCGCCAATCCGCCGAGCAGCGCATGACGCTGCGCAGTGCTGGCCCCGATGAACGCCCTGCCGGTCGAGAGCACGATCCGGTGGCGCAGGCAGTAGGCCTCCCAGCGCAGGCGCCGCTCGGTGGCCGGGGTATCGAGGCCGCCCTGAAACGTCAGCATCTCGAAGAACGGCGCGTACAGGTCGTAGATCGTGCGCACCCCGGTGCCGGCGAGGAACACCATGCTCCTGCAGTCCAAGCCTCCCTGCGCGACGATCACGTCAAACGAGCTCGCGATCTCCCGCATCTGGCGGTGACGGCGCGGCAGCGTGCCGATCGCCCGCACGCCCTCGAGCTGTACTTCCTGTGGGTCGTTGGTGACCATCAACGTCACCTCGAAGCGCCCATCGCGCGCCAACTCGCGCGCGAAATGGAAGTAGCGGATGCCCGGAGCCGCCATCTTCTCGCCGACGAAGTCGTTCGGGGCGAGGAGAACCCGCTTCATCGGGTACGGCTCGGGGGCGCCGAGGCCAAGCCTGACGCGTGCTGCCGCGCCTGTGCGGCGACGATGTCGCTGAGGATGCGCCGCAAGGGCGGCGACGATAACAGCAGGCGCCCTGCGGCCGCTGCCCTACGGCTACGCTTGCAGCCTCGTGACAGGTCGGTCCTCCACCGGGCACACGCAGCGCATGCCCCGGCGAGTTCTCGTCACCGGGGCTGCCGGGTTCATCGGCTCTCACGTCGTCGATCACTGTCTCTCCGCCGGGATGCGGGTCGTTGCAACCGATGATCTGTCCGGCGGGTTTCGCGCCAACGTCGATCCGCGCGCGGACTGGATCGAGGGCGATCTGCGCGACGCGCGGTTCGTCTGCTCCCTATGGGACGGCGGCCGGTTCGACGTCGTTTACCACCTGGCCGCGTACGCCGCGGAGGGGCTGTCGCATTTCATCCGCGCCTACAACTACCGGACGAACCTCGAGGCCAGCGTCAACCTGATCAATCAGGCGGTCCTGCGCGACGCCGCGCGCTTCGTCTTCACCTCGTCGATCGCCGTCTACGGTGCCGGGCAGGTTCCCCTGTCCGAGGACATGGTGCCCCGCCCGGAGGACCCATACGGAATCTCGAAGTACGCGGTCGAGCTCGATCTTGCCGCGGCGCACGAGATGTTCGGCCTCGAGTACACGATCTTCCGGCCTCACAATGTCTACGGCGAGCGACAGAACGTCGCCGACCGCTACCGCAACGTGATCGGCATCTTCATGAACAGCGCCCTGAGGGGGGAGCCGATGCCGGTGTTCGGCGACGGCCTTCAGACCAGGGCCTTCTCGCACGTCGACGATGTGGCGCCGATCATCGCCCGGGCTCCGACGGTGCCCGCGAGCGTCAACGAGGTCTACAACATCGGAGCCGACACGCCCTACTCGATCCTCGAACTCGCCGCAGAGGTCGGTCGCGCCTTCGGCATCGAGCCGGTCTTGAAGCATCTTCCGCCGCGCAACGAGGTGGTTCATGCGTTCGCGGATCACGCCAAGGTCCGGGCAGCGTTCGACCCGCCCGCGCCGCTCGCGCTCGAGGCCGGCATCCGGCGGATGGCGACGTGGGTGCGCGAGCACGGCGCGCGCGACCCGATCGAGTTCGCGGGGCAGATCGAGATCGAGCGCAACCTCCCGTCGAGCTGGGTCCGCTGAGCGGCCGCGGCTGGCGGCTACCCCTCCACGCTCGCGTAGACCTCGTCGAGCAGCGCCGCCCGGTCGCTGAGGTCGAAGTTCTCTGCGAGGTACTTGTCGGTCTCCGCGCGCGACTGCCCGTTGAGCGCCATGTTCAGGGCGATCAGGCGGGCTCCTTCGACGTCGTCTTCGTCGTCGTCGCCGGCAGGCGCAGTGGATTCAGCGGCGGCGGGCGCAGCATCGGGCGGCGCGGCCGCGGGCGTGGGCTCCGGCGGCGCGACATACGCGAC
>DASYVZ010000494.1:0-5886 GCA_035936515.1 Solirubrobacteraceae bacterium
GGCGCACGCCGACGCCCGCCCAGTCGAGCCGGGCGGCGTTCTCGTTCATGTCGCCGGCGGCCGGGACGATCACCAGGCCGCAGCCGCTGGCCAGCGCGCGCGCCACGGTGCCGTGCCCGCCGTGACAGACGACGAGCTCGCACGCGGGCATCGCGCGGGAGTAGGAGAGCCAGTCGACGAGCCGGACGTTGGGCGCCACCGGCGCGTCGAGCGGGATCTGCCGATTCGCGGACGCGAGCACGCGTACGGGCAGGCGGGGAAGGCCCGCGAGCGCCGCTCGCAGCAGCGTCTGGGCGGGATCCTGCGACGTCGACGGCGCGATCAGGATGAGCGGATCGCCCCCCGGCGGCGGCTGCACGTCCGGCGCCGGCGGCTCCCACATGAGCGGTCCTACGACGTGTGTGCCGGGCGGCCATGCTCGCGGATACTCGAGCTGCGGGAACGTGGCGACGAGCGTCAGCGCCTCGCTGATGCCGCCGTGGACGCGCTCGAGCGCCGGCAGGCCCAGGCGCCGGCGCGTCTCGTTGAGCTGGCGGCGGCCGAGCTGCAGCCCGTGGCGCAGCAGCGGGTCGGCACCGCGCCACAGCGCGCGCCCGGCACGCGTGCGGGCCAGCCGCGCGCCGCTGGAGTACGGGGCGCTGCCGGCGGGCATGCGCGGGTCGAGGTGGGGGATGACGGTGGCCACCGGCACGCCCTCGAGCTCGCCTGCGAGCGCGGGCGCGAGCGTGAGGATGTCGGCGATGACGACGGCCGGCGCCACCTCGCGCACGAGCGCGCGCGTCTCGTGAGTGGCGCGCTCGACCGCCTGGTAGGGCGTCAGCGGCCGCTCGCGCGTGGGGAAGACGTGGTACTCCGGCGCCGCCGCGAAGGCCATGCCCTCGCGCTCGACGTCCGCCTGCCATCGCCGCCACGTCTGCAGCGTCACCGCGTGGCCGCGGCGCGCCAGCTCGCGCCCGAGCGCGATCATCGGGAACGCGTGTCCGGGGTCGCCGAAGGCGCCGAGCAGGATGCGCCGCGGCGCGGTCAGGATCAGCCCGCCAGCTCCGCGATGACGCGCAGCTGCTCGAGACGCTCGCCCTTCGTGAACGCCAGCGGGCTGACGCCGAGCGTGCCGACGCCGGCGTCGCGATACACCGCCAGGCGCTCGCGCACGTGCTCGGGCGGGCCGCACAGCGAGACCGCGTCGATGAGCTCATCCGAGAGGCGCGCCATCGCCTCGGCGCGCTTGCCGTCGAGGTAGAGATCCTGCACGTCGCGCGCCTCGTCCTCGAAGCCGTAGCGCTGCACCAGCGCGTTGTAGAAGTTCTTCTCGCGGGAGCCCATGCCGCCGACGTAGAGCGCGATGAACGGGCGCATCGCATCACGCGCGGCCGCCATGTCATCCGTCACGAAGACGTTGACCTGCGGCGCCACGTCGAAGGCCTCCAACGAGCGGCCGCTGCGCGCCGCGCCCTCCTCGAGCAGCGGGCGGAACTGCGCGACGTGCTCGGGAGAGAACAGCGTCGGGATCCAGCCGTCGGCGATCTCGCCGGCCAGACGCGTGTTGTTGGGCCCGATCGCGGCGAGGTAGATCGGGATCTGCTCCTGGACGGGCGCGATCGTGAGCTTCAGCGCCTTGCCGGGGCCGTCGGGCAGCGGCAGCGTCAGCGTCTCGCCGTCGAACACGAGGCGCTCGCGGGCAAGCGCCTTGCGCACCACGGCCACGTACTCGCGCGTGCGCTGGATCTGCCGGGCGAAGCGCTGGCCGTGCCAGCCCTCGGCGACCTGCGGCCCCGACGAGCCGATGCCCAGCAGCATCCGCCCGCCGGAGAGCTGGTCGATCGTGGCGGCGGTCATCGCGGTCATCGCCGGGCTGCGGGCCGGCATCTGGAAGATCGCGGAGCCGAGATTGATCGTCGACGTCAGGCCCGCCAGCCAGCCGAGGATCGTGGCCGCGTCAGAGCCGTAGGCCTCCGCTGCCCAGACGGAGTCGTAGCCCAGCCGCTCGGCCTGCTGGACGATCTCGCGCTGGTCGTCGGAGGACAGCCCGAGCCCCCAGTAACCGATGTGAACGCCGAGCTTCATTGCTGCAAGATCCCTTTCAGCGACAGGAGTTCGGTTGCCGCAGGAGACGGCCTGACATACGGTGGCCCCGTCCCGACGACAGGAGAGCACCCTATGGCAACGTCCCGCGAACAAGCCCGCGCAGAACTTCGACGGTCCATCGATGTCCTGCCCGAGCGCACTCGCAGGGCGATGCTCGTCGGCCTCGGCAACAACACCGTGATCACCGGAGCGTTCGCCGGCTCCAAGAACGGCGCCTGCCCGATGATGGCAGCGCACCGCGAGGGTGGACGCACCTCGTGTTGCACGTTCCCCGAGGCGTGGGACCGGTTCACCGGCGTGTACGGCCGTCACATCGTGCGCGAGGCGACTCCGTACGAGGTCCAGATCCTCTGCGAGGAGATCGCGGCCAGCCTCGTGCCGCTGCCCAACGTGCTCTCCGACGCGATCGCGGAGCACCAGGCGATCGTCGAGGCCCGCCGCCAGGGGGCCGCCGTCGAGCGGTCGCAGCCGGTCGTCGAGCAGGAGGAGGCCCCCGCACCGCGCCGTCGCCGCCGCCTGCGCATCACCGGCGGGCATATCGACCTCAGCGAGGCGATCGACGAGCACAAGTCGATTGCCCGCAGCCGCCGCAGCCGCGAGGCCGAGGATCTCGGGATCGACTGGCTCTTCGAGCAGACCCTCGTCCTGCCCGACGGCTTCGGCAACGAGACGGTTGGCAAGCCGGACATGGCGGGGGACGAGCTCGACTTCGACAGCACCGAGGCGCAGCTCAGCCGCTAACGGGGCGACCCGCCGTTGGGGGGGCGCTCGAAGACGACCTCCGGGATGAGGCAGCCCGGGGTCAACGACAGCAGCATCGCCACCGCGGCGACGACGTCGGACGTGCTGATCATCTCGTCGGGCGGCACCTGCCCCTTGACGAAGTCCGTCATCGGCGTGTCGACGAACCCGGGGCACAGCGCGGTCGACTTGATGCCCAGCGCGCCGAGCTCCTTGTTCATGGCCTGGGTGAAGCCGACGACGCCGAACTTCGTCGCGGAGTAGATGCTCAGCCAGGGCTGGCCCTGCTTGCCGGCGATCGAGCCGGTGTTGACGACGACCGCGTTGCGGTGCTCGGCGCCGGCCGCCGTCAGCATCGCCAGCGACTCGCGGTAGAAGAGCGGGATCGCGCGCAGGTTCGTCGCCAGCTGCACGTCCATGTGCTTGGCCGACAGCTCGCCGATCGGGGACCCGATGCCGACGCCCGCGTTGTTCATGAGCACGTCCAGGCGCCCGTACGCGCCCCGGTGGGTGGCGACGGCGCGCACGACGTCGGCCTCGTCGCCGACGTTCGCGGCGACGCGCTGGACCTCGAGCCCCTCGGCGCGCAGCTGCTCGTACGCCGCCTCGAGCTTCTCGGGCCGGCGCGCGACGAGTGTGACGGCATGGCCGCGCTCGCCGAGCATGCGCGCCACGGCGAGGCCGATCCCGCTCGAGGCACCGGTCACGATCGCTGCTCGGGCGCAGTCCACCGGCGCAATCCAATCATGTGAGGGCCTAGCATCCGGTCTCATGGGCCGCTTGCTCCTCTTCTTGCTGGCAGCGGCCGTCGTGCTACCGGCGTGCGGCTCCGACGACGACGGTGGCGCGGCGCCCGCTCCAGCCCAACCGCGTGCCGCCGCGCCGGCGAGTTTCCCGTCGGCCGAAGGCAAGACGCTCGACGAGCTGGTCGCGAACCTGCCACGCGGCGCGATCCTCAACGTCTCGAGCTTCAAGAGCCAGCGCCCGGGACGCAACCGGCTCGGCTTCGCGATCGTCGATCGCGCCAACAAGCAGATCGAGGTGTCGGCGGTCGCCGTCTACACGGCCAGGCCCGACGGCTCGCAGCTGCGCGGCCCATTCGTCGCACGCAAGGAATCGCTCGACGTGGACACGCGGTACCGCAGCGCGCAGACCGCCTCCGATCTCGCCAGCGGCGACACGTTCTACGTCGCCGAGGCCGTCTACGGCTCGCGTGGGCCGCACGTCGCGATCGGGCTCGTGCGACTCGACGGCAGGCTCGTCGTCGCCGAGTCCGTCGGGCCGCTGATGGTCGGAGAAAAGGGCGGTCCGCCGCAGGTCGGCGAGCCGGCGATCAAGGTCCACACGCAGACCGCGGCGGACGTCGGGGGCGACCTGACGAAGCTCTCGACCCGGATCCCGCCACCGCCCGAGATGCTCGACACCGACTTCGCAGACGTGCTCGGAAAGAAGCCGGTCGTGCTGCTGTTCGCGACGCCCGCGCTGTGCGCGTCGCGGACGTGCGGCCCCGTCGTCGACATCGCCGAGCAGGTGCGCGCCGAGAACGGCAAGGGCGTGACGTTCATCCAGCAGGAGATCTACCAGGACAACGATCCGGGCAAGCCCTACCGTGAGCAGGTGCTGGCGTGGCGGCTGCCGACCGAGCCCTGGGCGTTCGTCATCGACCGCGAGGGGAAGGTCGCGGCGCGCTTCGAGGGCGTCTTCTCCGTCGGTGAGCTCGCCCGTGCGGTCGAGCGCGTGAAGTAGGGCGCGCGAGCGGCTGCGGCGGGTCGCCGGTTGGCGATCGCGCGCTGGTATCCTTCGGTCCGGGAATTATGGTCGATCCGCCCATAATGGAATGACCGCAAGCGACGGCCTGCTCACCGATCTGTACTGCCTGACGATGGCCGCCGACTACCTCCACGAGGGGACGGCGGACGAGCTCGTGACGTTCGAGCTGTCGGCACGCAGCGACCGCGCGCTGACGGTCGCCGGCGTGCACGAGGCGCTCGCGTTCCTGGAGAGCATGCGCTTCAGCGAGCGTGACCTGCGCTGGCTCGTCGAGCAGGATCGCGCGACGTTCGACGAGCCGGTCCTCGCGCGTCTGCGCGACCTGCGCTTCAGCGGCAGCGTATCGGCCATGCGGGAGGGCACCATCGTGCCTGCCGCCACGCCGCTGCTGCGCCTGACGGCGCCGCGGTTTCAGGCGACGCTCGTCGAGTCGCCGCTTCTCGCGGCGATGAACTACGCCGTGCGCGTGGCGACGAACGCGACGCGAATCGTGCGTGCCGCCGCCGGCCGGCCGGTATGGGATTTCTCGATGCGCCGCCTCGACGGCCTCGCCGCGGCGCACAGCGCCGCGCGCGCCGCCTATCTCGCCGGGTTCGCCGGCACCGCGACGACGGCGGCCGCGCGGGACCTGGGAATCCCGGCGACCGGGACGATGGCCCACGCGAAGGTCATGGCGCGCGGGCGCACCGGCGAGCTCGACGTCTTCTGCGACCAGCTCCGCGCACGCCCGTCGGGCGCGACGCTGCTCGTCGACACGTACGACACGCTGGAGGGCGTGCGCCGCGCGATCGAGGCCCAGCGCATCACCGGGTCGCGGCTGAAGGCGATTCGGATCGACTCCGGCGATCACGCCGCGCTGGCGCGCGCCGCGCGCGAGCTGCTCGACGCGGCCGGGCTGAGCGAGACGCAGATCATCCTCAGCGGCGACCTCGACGCCGAGCGGATCGGCGGGTTCGTCGCGGCGGGCGTGCCGGCCGGCCTGTTCGGCGTCGGCGCGCAGCTGCGCGGCGGCGAGCCGCTCAGCGCGGTCTACAAGCTCGTCGAGCAGCCCGCGGAGCACGATCCGACGCTGCGCTACACGATGAAGCTCTCACCGGGCAAGATCAACGACCCGGGGGCGCATCAGGTGACGCGCCGCCCCGACGGCACGCACCTGCTGCATCTCGCCGACGAGACGCCCGCCGGCGAGGCGCTGCTGCGCGAGGTGATGCGCGACGGCGCGCGTACGGCACAGGCGCCGGAGCTCGAGGCCGACCGCGCGCACGCGGCAACCGAGCGCGAGCGCGTCCC
>DASYVZ010000495.1:0-4275 GCA_035936515.1 Solirubrobacteraceae bacterium
CGTCACGCTTTCGCGCATTGCGCAAGATTCCCCACTGCTGCCTCCCGTAGGAGTCTGGGCCGTGTCTCAGTCCCAGTGTGGCTGATCGTCCTCTCAGACCAGCTACGCATCGTCGCCTTGGTAGGCCATTACCCCACCAACAAGCTAATGCGCCGCGGGCCCATCCCAATGCGGAGGCCGAAGCTTCCTTTCGTCCGAAGACCACATCCGGTATTAGCCCGAGTTTCCTCGGGTTGTCCCGGTCATTGGGGTAGGTAACCCACGTGTTACTCACCCGTTCGCGGCTCTGCCCCGGGGCAAGCCCCGGTTCGTCGCTCCACTTGCATGTGTTAAGCACGCCGCCAGCGTTCGTCCTGAGCCAGGATCAAACTCTCCGTGAAGAACTGCTGAAGGACTGGCCCGAGAGCCGGCCCCTCGTCACGTAGAGCTGTCATGACCGTTGTGCAGTGCCAATACACGAGGCACCGCAGTCATGACGGGTTGTTCTAATTCAGGTCCCTCGCCTCCGGCTATGGAGCGAGGGATCGAACCTGGACGCACACCGGACCGCTAGGTGCGATCCAAGTGCGCATGCTGTTGAGTTTTCAAAGACCGTCGCGCGCTCCCATGGAGGGGACTCCTCCCGGAACCTGCGCTTCATCGGACCAGAGCGATCCGAAGACAGGACTGGCCAGTATAGCGCTCCGAGAGGCCCATGGAAGGGCTCCGGTCGGGGCGCAGGGACCGGCGCAGCGCCGAGTATAGACCAGTGCTACGGACGGATCGCGCCGCCGGCGCAAAAGCGCTGCTCAGGCGGCGCGCCGCAGGCGCCGGAAGCCGCGCTTGCCGACCTGCAGGACCGCCCCGTCGAGCCGCTCCGGGGCCAGATCGAGGTCTTCGGAGCCCAGCGCGGCGCCGTCGAGCCTGACCGCGCCCTGAGCGAGCTTGCGCCGCGCGTCCGAGCGCGACCCGCCGAAGCTCGCCGCGATCAGGGCCGGCATGTGCACGACGCCGTTCTGCGCCTCGAACGAGGCCTCCTCGATCTGCTCGGGCAGGACGCCCTGCACGAACACGCGCTCGAACTGCGCGGCGGCGGAAGCGGCGGCCTCGGACGAGTGGAAGCGCTCGACGAGGCGCCGCGCGAGCGCGTGCTTGGCGTCGCGCGCGGACTGCTGCGCCGGCAGCGGCTCGCCGAGCAGCAGCCCGTACCAGCTCGCCATGGCGGCGTCGGGCAGGCTCAGGGTCTTGCCGTAGATCTCCTGCGGCGCCTCGGTGACGCCGATGTGGTTGCCCAGCGACTTGGACATCTTGCGCTCGCCGTCGACGCCGGGCAGGATCGGCATCGTCAGCGCCACCTGTTCGGCGATCCCGTAGGCGCGCTGGACGTCGCGGCCGAGCAGGAGGTTGAACCTCTGGTCGGTGCCCCCGAGCTCGACGTCGGCGCGTACCGCGACGGAGTCGTAGGCCTGCATGAGCGGATACAGCAGCTCGGTGATCGAGATCGGTTCGCGTGCCGCGTAGCGGTTGGCGAAGTCGTCGCGCTCGAGCAACTGGGCGACCGTCGTCGTGCGCGTGAGGGCGAAGAGCTCCTCCATGGGCATGTCCAGCCACTCGGAGTTGTCGCGCAGCTCGATGCGCTCGCGGTCGAGCACCTTGCCCGCCTGCTCGACGTAGGTGCGCGCGTTGGCGTCGATCTCCTCCCCGGAGAGCTGTGGCCGCGTCGAGGAGCGGCCGCTAGGATCGCCCACCCGCGCCGTGTAGTCGCCGATGATCAGCACGACGACGTGGCCGCGGTCCTGAAACTCGCGCAGCTTGCGCAGGACGACCGTGTGGCCGAGGTGCACGTCGGGAGCCGTCGGGTCCAGGCCGAGTTTGACGCGCAGCGGGCGGCCGAGGGCAAGCTTCGCCGCCAGGGCCCCCTCGGGAAGGCAATCGACAGCGTCACGGGCCAGGTAGCCGGCATCTTCGGGCGCGCGAGTCGTCATAACTCCAATGCTAGAGTCAGCACCGCCCCCGGCGTTGCCGCCGCCTCTCGTCATCGGGGCGCCACGGGGTCGTCACCGCACGAAGCGGCCGCTCCCGCGTTCGCATGAGCGACTCCGTACGTCCTGACATCCCGGTCCTTGCGGACCCCCCGCTCGGTCGCCCCCGGCTCAAGCGGCTGCGGCTCGCCTTCATCCTGTTCGGCCTCTCGCTGCTTGCGCTCGTGTCCACCGCGTTCGGGATGATGATGGCGGTCGCGTCCGACCTGCCGCAGCTCGAGAGCCGCAGCGAGTTCAGGAGCACGCAGAACTCGATCCTCGTCGATGTCCGCGGCGACTACCTCGCCACCCTTTCCGACCAGGGCCGGATCATCGTGCCCACCAAGGACATCGCGCCCAACATGCAGCGCGCGATCATCGCGATCGAGGACGAGCGCTTCTACGAGAACGACGGCGTCGACCTGCGCGGCATCGGCCGTGCCCTCGTCCAGGACATCGCCAGCGGCCGCGCCGCGCAGGGCGGCTCGACGATCACCCAGCAGTTCGTCAAGAACGCGACCCAGGCCCAGAGCAACCGCACGGTCCTCGAGAAGATCCGCGAGGCGGCGCTGGCCTACCACCTCACGCGCAAGTGGCCCAAGCGCAAGATCCTCACGGAGTACCTCAACTCGATCTACTTCGGCAACGGCGCCTACGGCATCGAATCGGCCGCGCGCACGTACTTCGGCTCCACGACGGAGCACTTCGGCTGCGGCCGGCCGGAGAACCGTTGCGCGAGCGAGCTGCTGCCCCACGAGGCGGCGCTGCTGGCGGGGATGGTCCAATCACCGAGCGCGTACGACCCCGTCGACCAGCGCGAGGCCGCGAAGCGGCGGCGCAACGTCGTGCTGGGCAAGATGCTCGAGCAGGGCTACATCACCCGCTCGGAGTACGAAGGCGCGATCCGGGCGCAACTGCCCTCCAACGAGGACATCCACCCCCCGCAGGCCCAGGCAGCGAGCAAGTCGGCGGCGTACTTCGCGACCTGGGTGCGCCAGCAGATCGTCGACCGCTTCGGCCCGCGGGACGCGCTGCTCGGCGGGCTGCGCGTCCAGACGACCCTCGACCTCGGCATCCAGCGACGCGCCGAGGACGCGGTGGCGCGCTGGCTCGGCAACCCGCCGTCCGGGCCGCAGGCGGCGCTGGTCGCGATCAGCAACTCGACGGGCGAGGTCCGCGCCATGGTCGGCGGCAACGACTACGACAAGGCGCCGTTCAACCTCGCCACGCAGGGCCATCGCCAGCCGGGATCGGCGTTCAAGCCCTTCGTCCTGGCGACGGCACTGCGCGAGGGGATCTCGCCGGGCTCTACGTGGAACTCCAGCAAGCAGGTCATCCAGGTGCCCGACAGCAGCGAGAAGTTCACCGTCAAGAACTACGAGGACGCCTATGCGGGCGTCACCACGCTGGCGCGCGCGACGACGTTCTCCGACAACGCCGTCTACGCGCAGGTGGGGATCAAGGTCGGCACGAAGCGCATCGCACGGACCGCGGAGCGGATGGGGATCCGCACCCCGGTCTCGACGAACTACGCCATGACCCTCGGCGGTCTGCGGCGGGGCGTGACGCCGCTGGACATGGCGCACGCCTATCAGACGTTCGCGACCGGCGGGCTGCGGGTGACCGGCAGCCTCGGCGCGGGCAAGCGCGGACCCGTCGGAATCCGCCGGGTCTCGCTGCGCAACGATCGTGACCGTGTCCTGCGGCGCAACCGACCGATCCGTAAGCGGGTCATCTCGAAGAACGTCGCGAAGACCACGACGCAGCTGCTCGAGTCGGTCGTGAAGGTCGGCACCGCGAAGGTGGCATCGCTGGGCAAGGTCCGCGCCTGGGGCAAGACGGGCACGACGGAGAACTACGGCGATGCCTGGTTCGTCGGCGCGACCGACAAGTACACCGTCGCCGTCTGGGTCGGCTATCCCGGCGGGCTGCGGCCGATGACCAGCGAGTACCGCGGCAAGCCCGTCGCGGGCGGGACGTTCCCGGCGCACATCTGGCATGACTTCATGGTGTCGCTCATCCAGAGCGACCAGGACCGCGTGGAGCGCCAGTGCGAGCTCGAGGCGCTCGAGCGCGAGGCAGACGAGGCACCGTCGAAGAAGTGCATCGAGGCCGGCCTCGCCGCCGATCCGACCGCGCCGGCGCCCGAGGCTGCGGCCGGCGCACCGTCGGACGCGCCCGGCACGAGCAGGACCCCCGCCGACGGGGACGGCGATGACGGCACGCCGACCGACGACGACGACGGGACCGCCCCGCAGCAGACGCCGGGGCGACC
>DASYVZ010000496.1:0-6288 GCA_035936515.1 Solirubrobacteraceae bacterium
GCTGCAGGCCGTGCAGGCCGCCGTCTCGCTGCTGAAGGCGCACCGCACGCACGGTCACCTCGCGGCGCGCCTGGATCCGCTCGGCCGTGAGCCCGAGGGCGACCCGGCGCTCGACCCCGAGCCGCTCGGCCTGACCCCCGACCTGATGGCCCGCATCCCGGCGCGGATCCTGCGCATGCAGGTGCCGGGCGCGACGCTGGCCGACGCGCTGCCGCACCTGCGCGAGACGTACTGCGGCACGATCGCCTACGAGATCGAGCACATCTCCTCGCACCGCCAGCGCACGTGGCTGCGCGCGAAGATCGAATCCGGCGAGTTTCGCGCGCCGCTGAGCGCAGATGAGCAGAAGGCGCTGCTCAAGCGGCTCATCGAGGTCGACGCGCTCGAGCGCTTCATGCACAAGGCCTACCTCGGCCAGAAGCAGTTCTCGATCGAGGGCCTGGACATGACGGTGCCGATGCTCGACGAGCTCATCCAGCTGTCCGCCGCGCACGGCGGCCGCGAGGTCGTGCTCGGCATGGCGCACCGCGGCCGGCTCAACGTCCTGGCGCACAACCTCGGCCGGCCCTACGACACGATCTTCGCCGAGTTCGAGGGCGCCTCGACGCTCGAGGCCGTCACGACGATCCCGCAGGGCGGCACCGGCGACGTGAAGTACCACCACGGGGCGCAGGGTTCCTACCAGCTGCCCGACGGCTCCTCGATCCTCGTCAACCTCGAGTCCAACCCCTCGCACCTGGAGTACGTCGGACCCGTCGTCACCGGCGCCACGCGCGCTGCGCAGACGACGCGCCTGGGCCCGCACGCGCGCCGCGAGCCTTCCAGCGCCGTTCCGATCGTCCTGCACGGCGACGCCGCCCTGCCCGCGCAGGGCGTGGTCGCCGAGACGCTGAACCTGCAGGCGCTCGACGGCTACTCCGTCGGCGGCACGCTGCATCTCGTCCAGAACAACCAGGTCGGCTTCACCACCGATCCCGACGACGCGCGGTCCACCCGCTGGGCGTCGGACGTCGCAAAGGGCTTCGACGTGCCGATCATCCACGTCAACTCCGACGACGTCGCGGCCTGCGTCGCGGCGGTACGGCTGGCCTTCGCCTTCCGCCAGGAGTTCGGCCACGACGTGATGATCGACCTCATCGGCTACCGCCGCTTCGGCCACAATGAGGCCGACGAGCCCGCCTACACGCAGCCCGAGCAGGCGGCCCGCATCCGCCGCCACAAGCGGGTTTCAGAGATCTGGGCCGAGCAGCTCGTCGCTCAGAAGGTCGTCACGCAGCAGGACGTCGAGCAGCAGACGAACGCGGTCTGGGGCGAGCTGACGCGCCTGCACCAGCGCCTGAAGGAGCAGATCCGCCATGCCGAGGAGGTCGGTCACGTCGAGCAGCCGACGGGCGAGTACACGCTGGACCGCACGCCCTCGCCCGAGGTCAAGACGGCGGTCGGCGCGGAGCGGCTGCGGATCCTCAACCAGGAGCTGCTGGCGATTCCGGAGGGCTTCACCGTCCACCCCAAGCTCGTCAAGCAGCTCGAGCGCCGCCGCGACGCGGTGGGTCCGGACGGCGGGATCGATTGGGCGCACGCCGAGGCGCTGGCGTTCGCCACGCTGCTGACCGAGGGCACGCCGATCCGCCTCACCGGGCAGGACGTCGAGCGCGGCACGTTCTCACAGCGCCACGCGGTGCTGCACGACTCCAAGACCGGCCAGACGATCTGCCCGATCCAGTCGCTGCCGGGCGCGCTGGCGCCGTTCGAGCTGCACAACTCGCCGCTCAGCGAGGTCGCCTGCCTGGGCTTCGAGTACGGCTACAGCGCCGAGGCGCCCGAGACGCTCGTGCTCTGGGAGGCGCAGTTCGGCGACTTCGTCAACTGCGCGCAGGTGATCGTCGACCAGTTCATCGTCAGCGGCCTGGCGAAGTGGGGCCAGACCTCACGGCTCGTCCTGTTGCTGCCGCACGGCTACGAGGGCTCGGGGCCGGAGCACTCCAGCGGTCGCCTCGAGCGCTTCCTGACGCTCGCCAGCGAGGGCAACATCCGCGTGGCGAACGTCACGACCCCGGCGCAGTACTTCCACCTCATCCGCCGCCAGGCGCGGATCGCCAAGCAGCGCCCGCTGATCATCATGACCCCGAAGTCGCTGCTGCGCCTGCCGCAGGCGACGAACCGCCTCGAGCACCTCAGCGAGACGAAGTTCTTCCCGGTCCTCGCGGAGCCGCGCGTGCCGGTCGACGAGGTCAAGCGCCTCGTGCTGTGCACGGGCAAGGTCTTCTACGACCTCGTCGGCCATCCCCACCGCGAGGAGAACCGTCGTGTCGCCATCGGCCGCGTCGAGCTGCTCTATCCCTTCCCGCAGTCGCAGATCCTCGAGCTCATGGAGAGCTATCCCAACCTCGAGGAGGTCGTCTGGGTCCAGGAGGAGCCGCGCAACATGGGCGCCCGCGCGCACATGTTCCCGCGCCTCATGCAGATCCTGCCCGAGCGGCTGAAGTTCGGCTACATCGGCCGTCCGGAGCGCGCGTCGCCGGGCGAGGGCTATCCGGCGGCTCACATCGCCGAGCAGTCGCGGATCGTCGAGACCGCGCTGGACCTGTCGGTGCCGGTCTCGCTGTATCCGGTGAAGACGCCCGGCGAGCGCTAGAGCGCCCGTCGGTCCGGCCGGGCGCCGCGAGCGGCTACGGTGTCGGTGCCATGGATCGGCACCGGCGCGCCTGCCCACGGACACTGCTCGCCGCGCTCGTGCTCGGGGCGGTGCTGGCGGCCGCCCTGCCCGCGGCCGGTGCAGTGCGCAGCGGCAACGAGCGCGCCAACACGATCAAGGGCACGGCGGCCAAGGACCGCATCCGGGGCGCCGGCTCGCGCGACCTGCTGTACGGCCTGGGCGGCAACGACCTGCTCAGCGGCGGCACGGCCTCCGATCAGCTCTACGGCGGCGACGGCGCCGACAGCCTCGACGGCGGCTCGGGCAACGACAAGCTCCTCGGCGAGGAGGGCAACGACTTCCTCTACGGCTTCAGCGGCAACGACCGGCTCGCCGGCGGTCCCGGCAACGATCGCCTCGACGGCTTCGACGGCGACGACATCCTGCGCGGCGGCGAGGGCCACGACTTCCTCGGCGAATCGCGCTTCGGCGACGACCGGCTGCTCGACGGCGGCCCGGGCGAGGACGTCCTGATCGGCAACGCCGGCTCGGACCGCCGGATGCTCGGCGGCGAGGGCCAGGACCTGCTGTCCGGCGGCACCGGCAACGACGGGCTAGACGGCGGCCCCGACAACGACATCCTGCTGCCCGGCTCCGGCCAGGCCAACGGCCTGCGTGCGCTCGGCGGCGAGGGCGACGACGCCCTCGTCGACAGCGGCTCGGGCGACATCGACGGCGGCCCCGGCAACGACACGCTGTGGATGGCCGCCGATGGGCTCGGCACGCGGATGTATGGTGGTGACGGCTACGACACGTTCTACGTCGGTGCCTCGGCGCGCCTCGTCGACTGCGGGCCCGGCGGCGACCGGATCGTCCTGTCGGGCTACGCCGACGAGACGATGACGGTCGGCGGCTCGGTGACCGAATTCGTCGACTGCGAGCAGATCGTCACGGGCGCGGATCTGGGCCAGGCGCCGTCGCTGCTGCGGGTGCTGGGCCGCTGGAACAGCGCCGGCGTGCCGATCGACGCCGACCTCGTCGTGCGCGCGGCAGCCTACGAGCGCCTGTCGAGCTGCAACCTCACGCGACGGCGCTGCCTGCCGGGCAACCGGCCCCAGCGGATCCTCGGCACGAATCGGGGCGACCTCATCAAGGGCGGTCGCGGCGAGGACTTCCTCGAGGGCCGCGCCGGCTCGGACCGCCTGTACGGCGGCGGCGACGACGACTCGCTCTTCGGGCGCACCGGCAACGACCGCCTCGTCGGCGGCGACGGGGACGACGAGCTCGAGGGCGGCCGCGGCGACGACGTGCTGTACGGCGGCCGCGGCCGCGACCAGCTCAACGGCGGCTTCGGCCGCGACCGCCTGTACGGCGGCCCCGGCGGCGACACGATCCGCGCGGTCGGCGGCGGCCGCGACGTCATCGACTGCGGCCCGGGCACCGATCGCGTCGAGAAGGACTCCCGCGACCGAACGCGCAACTGCGAGATCGTGCTGTAGGGCCGACCCGCGGGACTAGGCGCCGAAGCACAGCCGCTGCAGGCGCTTCTCCGCGTCGCTGCCGCGGATGCATGCCGCGCCGAGCCGGCTCATCACCTCGGCGGCGACGCGGTACGCCTCGACCGAGTCCGGCCGGCCGCGGAATACGGCCACGCTGTTCGCGGCCGGGACCGCCGTCGCGTCGCCGCCGTGCTGCTCCCGCGCGTCCGCCACGAGCTCCGGCAACTCCCGCTGCGCGGCATCGGGGCTCGTGAAGACGAACAGCTCGAACTGCTCGTTTGACTGCTCCTGGTACTCGACGACATCGACGACGCCCTCCCGGTCGGGGTCGGGCTCGCCGGCGCCGCTTCGCACCAGCGCCAGCCCTGCGCCCTCGAGCTCGGCCTCGATCTCCGACACGGTGAGATGCGCCTGCCGCTCGACCTCCGACGGGGCCGGCGTGTCCTCCTCTCCGCAGCCGGCGAGCGCAGCCGCGATGGCGACGAGCGCCACCGCGATCATGCGGCCGGGCCGGCTCCGGCGTCGGTGGTCCGTCGATCTCGTCATCCCGATCCTCCGTTGGTGGGGCAGCTTCCCCCGCCATACCCGCCTCCCGACACCGGCATCGGCGCCGTCAGCTCGCAGACGGTCTGCTGCGGGAGCCTCCCCGGACTCCCTTACGGTTTGTGGCGCGTCGGGCAACGCACCGCTGGACGAGCGGGTTTGTGCGGCCGAGGTGATCGGTGCGCGTGCCGGTCATCTTCGGCACGCCGCGCCAGCAGTTCGCATGGATCCTCGGCGCGCTTCCGTCGCCCGGGTCCGCGCGGCGGTTCGGGCGATGCAGACGGTGCGCCGGCTGCCGAAGGCGGCGCGGCTGCACAAGCCCCAGCTCGCCGCCCTGTGCGACGTGGCACAGACCCTCAGCGAGCAGCTCGGCCTGGCTGAAGCGGTGCAGGAGCTTTTGCGGCGATCGCCGTGGCGCATCCACGGCTCGTGGTCCAGCGCCTCTGAGTTCGTGCACCGCCCGGGCGGCACCGCCTGCTCTAGGGCCTACTCGCCGAAGCACAGCCGCTGCAGGCGCTTCTCCGCGTCGCTGCCGCGGATGCATGCGGCGCCGAGCCGGCTCATCACATCCGCCGCTTCGCGGTAGGCATCGCCGGAGCTCGGGCGTCCGCGGAAGACCGCAACCGCGTTGGCGGCCGGCACCGCCGTCGCGTCCTCGCCGTGCTGCTCCCTCGCCTCGGCGACAACCGACGGCAGTTCTCGCTGAGCGGCGTCGGGGCTGGTGAAGACGAACAGCTCGAACTGCTGATCGGGCTGCGCCTGGTACTCGACGAGATCGACGAGTCCGTTGCGATCCGTGCTCGTGCTGCCGCTGCCCGTTCGCACCAACGAGAGCTGTCGGCGCTCGAGCTCGGCCTCGACCTCCGACAGCGTGAGATGCCCCTGGCGGCCGTCGTCGCCTGAGGCTGAGGGGGTCGGCTCGTCGTCGTCGCCGCAACCAAGGAGTGGAGCGGCGACCACGATGAGCGCAACGATCGCAGCAATCGCGCGAAGGCCGTTGCGCCTGCGCTTCTCGGTCCTCGTCGTCATCCAGATCCTCCGTTGTTGAACGTCCTCGCCATACCCGGCCTCTGGACGCAGAACCCGGGGTGCCACGCTCGCAGACCCGCGCTGCGTGTGCGAGTCATCGTGCGCTTCAGGTCGTCCCCTTTGTGCGCCGTGCCCCTGCCTGCGCGACGCGGAAGCGCTGCTGCAGCCAGCAGGCGAGGGCGCCGGCGATCGCGAGGTCGACGGCCAGAGCCAGGGGGCCGCGCCACGTGAGGTCGGCGAGCACGACGAGCCCGAGGTGGACGATCGTGACGGGCAGCATGGCGAGCAGGATGCTGTGCGAGCGAAACCCGGCGAAGTGCTCGCGCAGGCACAGCTCGGCGACGACCACCACCAGCACGCCGACGCCCACCACGAGCAGCACGGGTGTACCGGTGAAGCCGATGAGAAAGAGCACGAGCCCGACGCCCATGCCGATCTCCGTCAGCGGAAACGGCGCCCAGATCGCGTCCGGCCGCGGCACGCCGTCGCGGATCTCCAGGCGCGACGGTCGCCGCGCCGCCGCGGGCGCCTTCCGCGCCGACGCCTCGCGCGGCATGGCGAGCTCCCGCGGTCGCTCAGCCC